>CAMCWJ010000180.1 GCA_945882475.1 Bifidobacterium breve | reverse complement strand
TGAGCCCGTCATCGATGGCGGCGGTGAACAGCCGCGCACGCGGAGCCGCTTTCTCAAGCGCCGCAACACCTTCCGGTGCGCACACCACGCACACCACGGTGATGTCCTGCGCACCGCGGGCGGTCAGCAACTCGATGGTGTGGACCATCGACCCGCCGGTGGCCAGCATCGGGTCGAGCACCATCACGGGCTGGGTCCGCAGGTCGGCCGGCAGCGACTCCAGGTAGGGCACCGGCTGATGGGTGTCCTCGTCGCGGGCCACTCCGACGAAACCCACCCGGGCCTCCGGGATGAGCGCGTGCGCCTGGTCGACCATTCCCAGCCCGGCCCGCAGCACCGGCACCAGCAGCGGTGGCTTGGCCAGCCGGGTGCCGGTGGTGTCCGCCAGCGGGGTGCGGACGCTGATCTGCTCACGCGGGGCGTCGCGGGTGGCCTCGTAGACCAGCATGTGCGTCAGGTCGCGCAGTGCCCCTCGAAATGCCGCGTTGCCGGTGCGTTCGTCACGCAGGGTCGTCAGCCGGGCGGCGGCCAGCGGGTGGTCGACCACACACACGTCCATACCCGGGAACTGTAGGTCGTTAGGCTGTCCGGCATGGCTGCTCAGCTCGTACCGGTTCGACTTACCGTCACCGCGGGTGACTTCTACACACTGTGGGCCCCCCGCTGGCGCGATGGTGGCGACGACTGGGAGGGGTTCCTCGGCAAGGACGAAGACGTCTTCGCTTTCGAGTCGGTCGCCGATCTGGTGGCATTCGTGCGCACCGACACCGACAACGACCTGGTCGAGCATCCGGCCTGGGAGGCGCTCACGACAGCCAACGCACATCGGTTGACGCCCAAGGCCGACGGCCACGCCGACCTGATCGCCGTGCCCGAGGTCCTCGCCGAGAAGCCCACCGAGGAGTCCGTCAGCGGGCTGACCTCGACGCTGGCCGTGATCTCCTCGCTGGGCGCGGTGTGCGAACTGCCGACCGTGACGCGATTCTTCAACGGCAATCCCAACCTGGGCCTGGTCACCGGCGGCGTGGAACAGTTCACCGGCCGGGCCGGCCGCAAGCGCTGGGACACCGTGGGCGACATCGTCGTGCGCGGCTGGGACGGCGTGCTGACCGCCGTCGACGAGGTGCTCACCACCCCGGCTGTCGATGCGGGCGTCTCCGAGTTGGCCGCCGCCGAACTCGAGGAGCCCTACGAGGACCTCGACGACATCGACCTCGACGTCGACACCGACGAGGCCGAGGATGATGACGATGTCGTGCCGGTGGCTGCCGCCGCGGCGGCAGCCGGTGCGGTGCTCGGCGGGGACGCCCAGTTCTGGGAGCACGTCGGCATCGACCCGATCCGGGTGATGGCCGGCGGCGGAACCTTCTACACCCTGCGGTGCTACTTCGGCGACAAGCCGATCTTCCTCGGCCGCAACGGCCGGATCAGTGTGTTCCCGTCCGAGCGGACGCTGGCTCGCTACCTCGCCGACGAGCACGACCATGATCTGTCGGACCTGAGCACCTACGACGACATCCGCACCGCCGCCACCGACGGCTCGTTGCGAGCCGACGTCACCGAGGACAACGTCTATGTGCTCACCGGGCTGGTCGACGACATCGCCGACGGGCCCGAAGCGATCGACCGCGAACAGCTTGCACTGGCCGTCGAGTTCATCCGCGACGTCGGGGACTACTCCGAGGACGACACCGTCGACGAGCTTCTGGCCGACGACACCGCCATCGGCCGGCTGGTGAATCACGTCCTCGAGCCCGACACCGCCGACCGGCCCGGCGCGCCGTACGCCGCCGCGGTCAAACAGTGGGAAGAGCTCGAGACGTTCGTGGAGTCGCGACTGAGGCGCGAATAGCGCCGAAGTCGGCCCCGGGGGGCCGAGGGTAAAAACATGTCGGACCCGCCCGGCATAATCGAACACATGTTCGACACTCGCCTGCATGACTACTTCGAACCGGCTGACACCGCGCAATCTCGCGCACTGGTCGATGCGCTGGTCACCGCCGCACGGCAGGAGAACCAGGCGGCCGCCCGTCGCCTGGGCACGGCCGCGGAATTGTTCGAACTGCGCCGCGCCGAGCGCGGCGAGGCCGCCGACTGGGCGGTCGACACCTGGGCCGCCGTCGGTGCGGAAGTCGCCGCCGCATTGCGAATCAGCCTCGGCAAGGCCGGCAGCTACCTGAACTACGGCCTGGCGATGGCCCGACTCCCCGCGGTCGCCGCGGTCTTCGCCGCGGGCGACATCGACATGCAGACCTACCAAACCGTGGTCTACCGCACCGAACTCATCACCGATGAGGACGCGATGGCCGAGGTGGACCGGCGCATTGCGCTCTACGCGGGCCGGTGGCCCTCGATGAGTCGCGGGCGGCTTGCCCGCGAGATCGACCGCATCATCGCAACGTGCGATCCCGACGCGGTGCGCCGAATCCAGAGCCGGGCCCGCGATCGCGATGTGACGGTGTGGGACGCCGAGGGCGGAACCGCGGATCTGTCGGGGCGGCTGTTCGCAACCGATGCGCATTTGTTGGACAAGCGACTCGACGAACTCGCCGCGACGGTGTGTGACACCGATCCCCGGACCACCCCCCAACGCCGCGCCGACGCGCTCGGGGCGCTGGCCGCCGGTGCGCAACGGCTCATGTGCAAATGCGCTGCCCCGAACTGCCCCGCCGGTGCGCCAATCGGGTCGGGTGTGGTGATCCACATCGTCGCCGAGCAGGCCACCCTCGAGGGCCGCTCGGAGAAGCCGGGCTATCTGCTCGGCGCCGACAGTCTCATCAGCGCCGAGCTCCTGCGGGAGCTCACCGCGAGTGCCCGACTGCGCCCGCTGATCCAGCCCGCCGACGCGCCGGCCGAACCGGGATACCGGCCGTCGCGGGCGCTGGCGGACTTCGTCCGAGCCCGCGATCTGACCTGCCGCGCCCCCGGCTGCGACCGCCCCGCCACCGATTGCGACATCGACCACACGATTCCCCATCCCCGTGGAGCAACGCACGCCTCCAATCTGAAATGCCTTTGCCGCCTTCATCATTTGCTGAAGACGTTCTGGGGCTGGCGCGATCGTCAGCTACCTGATGGCACGGTGATCTGGACACTTCCGGACGGCCGGACCTACATCACCACACCCGGCAGCGCACTGTTGTTTCCCAGCCTGATGGCGCCGACCGGTGACCTGCCGGAACCGCCGAAAGACCGACCTGTGCCGACCACGTGCCGCTCCGCGATGATGCCGCTGCGCTCGTCCAGCAGGTCGCGAAACCGCGCCCATCGCATCGCAGCCGAGCGGGCCCGCAACCGCGAACCCCCGCCGTTCTAGGCGGCGAGCGCCGCGTAACGCGGCTTGATCACATCGTTGATGAGGGCCAGCCGCTCATCGAAGTGGATGAACGCCGACTTCATCGCGTTCACGGTGAACCGCTCAAGGTCGCTCCACCCGTAGCCGAACGCCTCGGCCAGGCGGAACATCTCCTGGCTCATGGTGGTGTCGCTCATCAACCGGTTGTCGGTATTGACCGTCACCCGGAAACGCAGCCGCGCCAGCAGATCGAACGGATGTTTCTCGATGCTGGGTGCCGCGCCGGTCTGGACATTCGAACTCGGGCACATCTCCAGCGGAATGCGTTTATCGCGCACGATGTCGGCCACCAGTCCCAGCGCGGCGGCACCGTCGGGCAGCATCTCGATATCGTCGACGATGCGCACCCCGTGACCGAGCCGGTCGGCACCGCAGAACGCGATCGCCTCGTGGATGGAGGCCAACCCGAACGCCTCGCCGGCGTGAATTGTGAAGCGCGCGTTGTTGGCCCGCATGTACTCGAAGGCGTCGAGGTGGCGCGATGGCGGGTTTCCGGCCTCGGCGCCGGCGATGTCGAACCCGACCACGCCGGCATCCCGATACCGCACAGCCAACTCAGCGATCTCGACCGACCGCGCCGCGTGTCGCATGGCGGTCACCAAAGCGCGCACAGTAATCGCCCGGCCGGCTGCCGCCGCGGCCCGCTCGCCGTCGGCGAAGCCGGCCAGCACGGCCTCGACTACCTCGCCGAGGGATAACCCAGCTTCGAGATGCAACTCGGGGGCGAACCGGACCTCGGCGTAGACGACGTTGTCGGCGGCAAGGTCCTCGACACATTCCAGTGCAACCCGGTGCAATGCCTCCGGGCTCTGCATCACCGCGACGGTGTGGGCGAAGGGTTCCAGGTAGCGCACCAGCGAGCCACTGTGCGCCGCGGTGCGAAACCAGTCCGCCAGGCCCGCTTCGTCGGCGCACGGCAGACCGTCGTAGCCGGCCCGGCGGGCGAGGTCGATCACGGTTCCGGGCCGCAAACCGCCGTCCAGGTGATCGTGCAGCAGCGCCTTGGGCGCCTGCCGGATCATCTCCAAGCTCAGCGACGTGGTCATCGACCTCATTGTTTCATGCTGCAGCGGGGTGAGATATTTTGCACAGCCGGTGCCGCCCGCAGCCCCCGGCGCCCGGCCGCGATGAGTTGCCCACGGGCCGGTATGGGCTTGTCACACAGGGTTTTCCCGTTCACTGCCGTAGCCCCCCGACGACCCCCGCCGCGACGGCGCCGACCACGTCACTGTGACGTCATTCCTCGCGCCCGGAAATCGGCGTTAGAGTCCACTCAAATCTTCGATGGAGGCACTGATGAGCGCACCTGCGGTGTCGGCCCCGCGCGAGAAACCCGCGCGGCGACGGACCCTCTACCGTGGCGATCCCGGCATGTGGTCCTGGGTCCTGCACCGAATCACCGGTGCCACCATTTTCTTCTTCCTCTTCGTCCACGTTCTTGATACCGCACTGGTCCGGGTCAGCCCGCAGGCCTACAACGAGGTGCTGGAAACCTACAAGACCCCGATCGTTGGTCTGATGGAAATCGGCCTGGTCGCGGCGGTGCTCTACCACGCACTCAACGGGGTGCGGGTGATCCTGGTCGACTTCTGGTGGCAGGGCCCGCGCTACCAACGGCAGATGCTGTGGGCGGTGGCCGGCGTCTGGCTGCTGGTCATGGTTCCGGCGACGGTCGTGATCGGTATGCACATGGCGGAGCGCTTCCTGTGACCGCCGCCCCGGAGAGCCGGCTCGGCCCGCCCGCCCCGATCATGGAGCGCAGCCTCGACCATCCGGCCAGCCTGGACAACCCGCGCTCCCCGCGCCGCAGCGGGGCCATGCCCAACTTCGAGAAGTACGCATGGCTCTTCATGCGATTCTCCGGAGTCGTTCTGGTGTTCCTGGTGCTGGGACACCTGTTCATCGGGCTGATGGTGAGCGACGGCGTCTACCGCATCGACTTCAACTACGCGGCCCAGCGGTGGGCCTCGCCGTTCTGGCAGATCTGGGATCTGTCCATGCTGTGGCTGGCCCAGTTGCACGGCGGCAACGGGATGCGCACCATCATCGCCGACTACGCCCGCAAGGACTCCACCCGATTCTGGCTGAACTCGCTGCTGGCGGTGTCGATGATCATCGTCCTGGTGGTGGGCACCTACACCCTGATCACCTTCGATCCGAATATCTCCTGAGGAAGCCATGATCACCGAACACAAATATGACGTCGTCATCGTCGGCGCCGGCGGAGCCGGTATGCGCGCGGCCGTCGAGGCCGGCCCACGGGTGCGCACCGCGGTGCTGACCAAGCTGTATCCGACGCGCAGCCACACCGGCGCGGCCCAGGGCGGGATGTGCGCCGCGTTGGCCAACGTCGAAGAGGACAACTGGGAGTGGCACACCTTCGACACCGTCAAGGGCGGCGACTACCTCGCCGACCAGGACGCCGTGGAGATCATGTGCAAGGAAGCCATCGACGCGGTGCTCGATCTGGAGAAGATGGGGATGCCGTTCAACCGCACCCCCGAGGGACGGATTGACCAGCGCCGCTTCGGCGGGCACACCCGCGATCACGGCAAGGCCCCGGTTCGCCGGGCCTGCTATGCCGCCGACCGCACCGGTCACATGATCCTGCAGACGCTCTACCAAAACTGCGTCAAGCACGACGTCGAGTTCTTCAACGAGTTCTACGCGCTGGATCTGGTGCTCACCGAGACCCCGCGCGGCCCGGTCGCCACCGGGGTGGTCGCCTA
>CAMCWJ010000179.1 GCA_945882475.1 Bifidobacterium breve | reverse complement strand
AGTCGGTGACGACAAGCTCAACTATCTCGGCTACTCCTATGGAACCCGGATCGGCGCGGAGTACGCCGAGCAGTACCCCGACAACGTGCGGGCGATGATCCTCGACGGCGCGGTGGACCCCAATGCCGACCCGATCCAGGCCGACATCGACCAGGCCGAGGCGTTCCAGAAGGCCTTCAACGACTACGCCGCCGACTGCGCCGAGGCTCCGGACTGCCCACTGGGCACCGACCCGGATAAGGCGGTCGCGGCCTACCGCGCACTGGTGGATCCGCTGGTGGACGCACCGATGAAGACCCGCGACCCGCGCGGACTGTCCTATAGCGACGCCATCGTCGGCACCATTATGGCGCTGTACTCGCCCAATCTGTGGCGGCACCTGACCACCGGCCTGACCGAGATGACGAAGGGCCGCGGCGACACCATGCTCGCATTGGCCGACATGTACATGCGCCGTGATCCGCAGGGTCGCTACACCAACGCCACCGATGCGCGCATCGCGGTCAACTGCGTCGACCAGCCGCCGATCACCGACCGCGCCAAAATCGTCGAGGAGGATCGTCGACTGCGCGAGGTCGCCCCATTCATGAGTTACGGGGAGTTCACCGGCAGCGCCCCAATGAGCACTTGTGCGTTCTGGCCGGTGCCGCCGACGAGCACCCCGCACACGGTGTCCGCACCCGGTTTGCCGCCGGTGATGGTCATCTCCAGTACCGGCGACCCGGCGACTCCGTATCAGGCCGGGGTGGATCTGGCCAAGCAACTCGGCGGATCTCTGGTGACCTACAAGGGAACTCAGCACACGGTTGCGTTCCAGGGCGCGAAGTGTGTCGACGACTACGTCGCGGCCTATCTCATCGACCTGACGTTGCCGCCGGCCGACGCCACCTGCTGAACTGCCGCCCTTCCGATACCTGGACGTGACCGTTGGGTCTCGTCGCGGGGTCGCCGGGCGTGACACGATGACCGCCATGCAACGCACGGGTCGCAGGCGTACGGCCAGACTCTCCGGTGCCGCACTGGTGGGTGTGCTGCTCGGCGCCGGTGTCACGGCCGGTCCGGCCCTCGCCGCCCCCGGCGCCGTCGAGGCGGCGACGCCGGCTTGGGGCGGGTGCGATCGGTTCATCACCGACGCGTTCCTGCCGTCGGCGCAGTGCGCCACCATCGCGGTTCCGGTCGAGGATGCCAATCCCACTGGCGCACAAGCGCAATTGGCGGTCATCAAGTTTCCGGCCACCGGTACCAGAACGGGCGCGCTGTTGATCAACCCGGGCGGACCGGGGGCATCCGCGGTCGACGCCGTCGTCAGTCTCGCCGACGCACTCTCGGGCACCCCGATCACCGAGAACTTCGACCTCGTCGGCTTCGACCCGCGGGGCGTCGGCTACTCGACCCCGCAACTGCGGTGCCTGACCGACTCCGAATTCGACGACTGGCGGCGCGACCCGATGGTCGACTACAGCCCGGCCGGTGTCGCGGCTATCGAATCGCGCCTCCAGTCACTGGCGCAGCAATGCCTCGACAAGATGGGTTCCGAATTCCTGGCCAGCGTTGGAACTGCCTCTGCGGCAAAGGATATGGATACCGTCAGGCAGGCGCTCGGCGATGATCAGATCAGCTATCTCGGCTACAGCTACGGCACCCAACTGGGCACCGCATACCTGCAGCGGTACCCGGAACGGGTGCGTGCCATGGTTCTCGACGGAGCCATCGACCCCAACCAGGGCCCGGTTGAGTCGGTCGTCAAGCAGATGGCGGGCTTCCAGGTTGCCTTCAACGACTACGCGGCAAACTGCGCCAAGTCCCCGAACTGTCCGCTGGGTACTGACCCGGCCAAATGGGTGAGTCGTTACCAGCAATTAGTGAATCCGCTTGTCGCTCAACCAGGTCCGACATCGGATCCGCGTGGTCTGAGCTACGCCGACGCCCTCACCGGAACCGTCAACGCGCTCTACAGTCGCCGATTCTGGAAGTACCTCACCAGTGGGCTGCTGGGCCTGCAGCGCGGGACAGACGCTGGGGACCTGCTGGCGCTGGCCGACGACTACGAGGGCCGCGATGAGGACGGTCACTACGACAACGGTCAGGACGCCTTCAATTCCATCCGCTGCGTCGACGACCCCACGCCCACCGACCCGGCGGTGTGGGCCGAGGCCGACCGGCAGGCCCGTGAACTTGCGCCGTTCCTGTCTTACGGCGAGTTCACCGGCCAGGCGCCCCGCGACCTGTGTGCCTTCTGGCCGGTGCCCGCGACCTCAGCCCCGGCGCCCGCCTCGCCGGCACCGCCCGGCAGCGTCGTCGTGGTGTCCACCACACGCGACCCCGCGACGCCGTACCAGGCCGGGGTGGATCTGGCCCGCCAGTTGCGGGCGCCGCTGATCAGCTTCGACGGCACCCAGCACACCGTGGTGTTCGACGGCAACGACTGCGTCGACGACGCGGTGGTGAGCTTCCTGGTGGACCGCGTGGTGCCGGGCGACCTGAGCTGCTAAAACCTCGCACCGGTCGGGGGAAATGCAGACTTTTGGCCCTAGCGGTAGACATGCGTGACACGTGTGTGGCCTAATTGCGTTCACGAGCTATCAGGCTCACAAATCGTGTCCGCACAGGGGGCAGTGCCATGTCGATTTCCGCAACTGACGTCGACGAGCGTGCGCAGACAGCCCGCCGGCGGCTGGACGAACTGGCCAGCGCGTCGTTGCCTGCGCTGAAGAAGAAGAACCGCGGGAAAGCGCTGGAAGTGTCGCTGAAGCCGGGGATCCTCTGCCGACTGCTCTCGTTCTGGACCGGTGGCTACCGGATTGTCTCCGGGCGCGAAGTGTGGCGCTTGGGTGCGAAGGCACTTGACCTGGGCATCACCGAGGATGGCGCCCTCGGTATCACGGACAGTGGCGAGTTGGTCCGGATGAGCACCTGGCTGACTCCCGACGGCGCACGGCCGGTGGACCCCCGGGGTCTGGGTAGCCGTTTCCGACAGCGTCTCGCCGCACGCGCCCAGGGGAGAGGCTGCGACGGGGCGATGTCGATATCGGCGGTCGGGGCATACGGGGAACCGCAACGGGAGACGCGCTTCAACAAGGAGTATCGGAACGTCTTTTATCTCGGCGATTCCGGCGAACTTGTCTTCGGCCAACCCGGGGCCACCATCGACGCCGCCGAATGGTTCGCCAACGCAGTGAAATGACGGCACATCATGCGCATCGCAGCCTGTCCTCGGCGCGTAACACGTAGTTAACAGCGGCTGCCTACGCTCGCTCCATGGACCGCCAGAAGGAATTCGTGCTGCGCACCCTCGAGGAGCGCGACATCCGCTTTGTCCGGTTGTGGTTCACCGACGTGCTGGGCTACCTCAAGTCGGTGGCGATCGCGCCGGCCGAGCTCGAGGGCGCCTTCGAGGAGGGCATCGGGTTCGACGGGTCCTCGATCGAGGGCTTCGCCCGGGTCTTCGAGTCCGACACCGTCGCGCGGCCTGACCCGTCGACGTTCCAGGTGCTGCCGTGGACGACCAGTGGCGGCCAGCACCACTCCGCGCGGATGTTCTGCGACATCACCATGCCCGACGGATCGCCGTCGTGGGCGGACAGCCGCCACGTGCTGCGCCGCCAACTGGCCAAGGCCAGCGATCTGGGATTCTCCTGCTACGTGCACCCGGAGATCGAGTTCTTCCTCCTCGAACCCGGACCGTACGACGGATCGGTGCCGGTGCCCGCCGACAACGGCGGCTACTTCGATCAGGCGGTGCACGACTCGGCCCCGCATTTCCGCCGCCACGCCATCGACGCCCTGGAGCAGATGGGCATCTCGGTGGAGTTCAGCCACCACGAGGGTGCGCCTGGTCAGCAGGAGATCGACCTGCGCTACGCCGACGCGCTGTCGATGGCCGACAACGTGATGACCTTCCGTTACGTGGTGAAGGAGGTCGCGCTGGCCGAAGGTGTGCGGGCCTCGTTCATGCCCAAGCCGTTCGCCGAATACGCCGGCTCGGCCATGCACACCCACATGAGCCTGTTCGAGGGCGAGACCAACGCCTTTCACAGCCCCGATGATCCGCTGCAACTCTCCGATGTGGCCAAGTCGTTCATCGCCGGCATCCTCGAGCACGCCAGTGAGATCAGCGCGGTCACCAACCAGTGGGTGAACTCCTACAAGCGACTGGTGCACGGCGGCGAGGCGCCGACGGCGGCGTCCTGGGGCGCGGCGAATCGCTCGGCCCTGGTGCGGGTACCGATGTACACCCCGCGCAAGGCCGCCTCCCGTCGCGTCGAGGTGCGCAGCCCGGACTCGGCATGCAACCCCTACCTGACCTTCGCCGTGCTGCTCGCCGCCGGCCTGCGCGGCGTCGAAAAGAACTATGCCCTCGGCCCACAGGCCGAGGACAACGTGTGGACGCTGACCCTCGAGGAACGCCGTGCCATGGGCTACCGGGAGCTGCCGTCGAGCCTGGGCGTGGCACTGGGGGAGATGGAGCGCTCCGAACTTGTCGCCGAGGCGCTTGGTGAGCACGTCTTCGACTACTTCCTGCGCAACAAGCGCGCGGAGTGGGAGGAATACCGCAGCAACGTGACTCCGTTCGAACTCAAGAAGTACCTGGCGCTCTAGTCGCCCCGGTACAGCTCGGGTCGTCCCGGGCACAACTGGGCCGAGAGTCGAGGCCACACCGGTGCGATACCGTCGTGACCGTGGCCAGACCAGCGACGCAGCGCCCGCGGGTACCGGGCGTGGGACGGCTGGGTCTGCTGGAGCCGACGGCCGCGGCCGGTCTGGCGATGCTGGGCTGGGACACCGACGACCATGTCGAACTGCTGTGGTCGCTGTCGCGTGCGCCCGACGCTGATCTCGCGCTGCGCACCCTGATCCGGCTCGCCGAGGCGCTCGGACAAGACTGGCACCAGCTCGACGAGGCGCTGCGCAAGGACCGCTCGCTGCGCGGGCGGTTGTTCGCGGTGCTGGGATCCTCGTTGGCCCTCGGCGATCACGTGGTGGCCAACCCGACGGCGTGGCACCTGCTCGAGGGCGAGGTGACGCTGCCGGATTCGGTGGCGTTGCGTCGCGTGTTCGGCGACTGCATCGCCGAATTCGGTTGCGAGCCAAGTGCTGTCATGCCGGAGCTGCGGGGTCGGTACCGCGATCAACTCTTGATACTGGCCGCGCTGGATCTGGCCCCGACCGTCGAGAACGAACCGGTGCTGCGGTTTCCCATCGTCGGCGAACACCTGTCCGACCTGGCCGACGCGGCACTGGATGCCGCACTGCAGGTCGCCATCACCACAGTGTGTGGTCCGGATACCCCGGCTCCCCGGCTGGCGGTCATCGCAATGGGCAAATGTGGAGCGCGCGAACTGAATTACGTCAGCGACGTCGATGTGATCGTCGTAGGCGAGGACGCCGACCCGCTCACCACCCGGGTGGCGGGGGAGATGATGCGGCTGGCATCGGAGGCGTTCTTCGAAGTCGACGCCGCGCTGCGTCCGGAGGGCAAAGCCGGCGCACTGGTGCGCACCGTGGACTCCCACGTGGCCTACTACCAGCGGTGGGCCAAGACCTGGGAGTTCCAGGCGTTGATGAAGGCGCGGCACTCCGTCGGTGACGCCGAACTGGGCCGGCGCTATCTCGACGCGCTGATGCCGATGGTCTGGATCGCTTGCGAGCGTGAGGATTTCGTGGCCGAAGTGCAGGCGATGCGGCGCCGGGTGGAGGCGCTGGTGCCTGCCGAGGTTCGCGACCGGGAGATCAAGCTCGGCACAGGTGGGTTGCGCGACGTCGAGTTCGCGGTGCAGTTGCTGCAACTCGTGCACGGCCGGACCGACCCCTCATTGCACGTCGCCTCGACGGTGGACGCCCTCGCGGCACTGGGCGCCGGCGGTTACATCGGGCGCGAGGACGCGGCGAACATGACCGCCTCCTATGAGTTCCTGCGTCTGCTCGAGCACCGGTTGCAGTTGCAGCGGCTCAGACGGACCCACCTGCTGCCCGCATTCGATGACGAGGAGGCGTTGCGCTGGCTGGCCCGCGCCGCGCACGTCCGGCCCGACGGCACCCGGGACTCCCTCGGTGTATTCCTCGAGGAGATCAAACGCCAGAACCTGCGAGTGTCCCG
>CAMCWJ010000178.1 GCA_945882475.1 Bifidobacterium breve | reverse complement strand
GTCTGACGAACCCTGGGTTGCGAACTTCGGGCGCTGTGATGCGGAATCGTGCGGCCAACGGACCGCTGGTCGTCATGGCGACCCTCGCCGCTCTCTATGCCGGACCGCCACTGCCGAAAGTCGGTGCCACGCCCCCGGACGGGGACATCACCCGAACTGACATCGCCCGGGGTGACACCCTCGCGCCGGTCTCGATCAACACCGACAGCAATGCGACGCTTCTGGTGCAGGGCCTGCGGTTGGGGCCCAGTGCGAGCAGTGGATGGCACACGCACCCCGGCCCTGAGGTTTCCGTCATCACCATCGGCACCGTCGTCCTGCAGACCGCCGCCGAGTGCGTACCGGTCAACTACGGCGCGGGACAGGCGGTGTTCATCCCAGCCGGGGTACCGCACCTGGTTGCCAACGAGGCCGGCCAGGACGCCCACGTGGTGATCACTTACACGCTTCCGGTGAACGCACCGGTGCGTGGTGACTCACCCGATGTCTGCGCGAAATAGCCCTCGCGCAGCAGGTCAGCGAGCAGCGAACCGGCCGGTGACTGGCGGCAGGTCCTTGAGTGTCACGATGCCCGGTGGTGCGGCCACCACGGCGGGTACGGCGTTGGTCACCGGCAGTGCGGTGTAGATCATGCCCAGGCCCATGAACCCTTCCTCGGTCCAGTCCCTCGGCGGCAGGCAGTGCAGCACGGTGCGCATGTTCGGCACCCCGAACACCTGAATGACGTGGCCGTGCTCCAACGGCTTCGGCGGAACCACGTGGTTGCCCATGATCCAGTTGAATCCGACGCTGACCACATTGCGATCGCCCACCCAGCCGCGGTGATAGCCCATCACTCCTGCCACCGTGCCCGCCGGGATCTTCATGAAACCCAGATCGGTGTCGTCGGTGGCCGGGGTGAATGTCACGTCGAAGCTCATCCGGTCCAGATCCGCGCCAATCGCGTCGGCCATCATGGCCGCGGACTCGGCGAACACCTCGCTTTCCCGGCGCACACTCTCGGCCAGACCCGGGGTGTCGGGATCGCAGGAGAAGCCCATCGCGGTCTGGGTCCCGGCCGACTCATAGGTGGAGCAGTCCACCGACTCGGTGATGCGGATCTCGTCGACGCGTTCGCAGGAACCGGAGAGCACCATGGCCACCATGTTGGTCATGCCCGGGTGTGCGCCGTTGCCGAAGATGGTGGAATTGCCGCGCGCACAAGCGTTTCGAATCCGAGTCAGGTCTTCCGTGCTCTGCTTGCCGCCGGTGATCCAGGCCGCCGAGGTGCACACGTTGACACCCGACTCCAGCAGCCGTTCGAGTTCGTCGATGCTGGGCCACAGCGGGTTGTAGCAGCAGGCATCGGGCTTGGCCGCCAGCAGTGCGTCGATGTCATTGGTTGCCGTGATGCCGGTCGGTTCGGGCCAGCCGGCCAACTCGGCGGCGTCTGGTCCAACCTTGTCGGCGCCGTGGGCGTAGACCCCGACCAGTTCCATGTCCGGCCGGCCGATGATCGCGTGCAGTGAGCGACGGCCGATATTGCCGGTAGTCCACTGGATGACCCGTAGCGGCCGGTCCGTCGTTGCGGTCATGTGCGTTCTCCTGTGTCGTGTTGGTCGTTTGCAGTATGGACACTCGAAGGCTGCACAGTCCGGGATTCGTCCACAGCCGGGCGACGGCCGGGTGCCGGTCGGCGGTCCCGCGTCGGCTCCCGACTTTACGGTCGCCGCATGGGAATCGAGGAACCCCTGGCCACGCTGCAACGGCGGCTGCGGGCGCGACCGGAGCCGCCGAGTGATGACGATGCTGCCGACCCGCACGACGACGATCCGGGTGGCGAGGAGGCGCTGACCGCGAGTTGGGTGCCCGAGGGCCGGCCGCGGGGTTGGGACTGGCGCAGCGCGGTACGCGCCGACCCGGGCCGCGCTGGAGCCATCGCGTTGGGCGTTGTCGCCGCGCTGGCGGTGTTGATCACGGTGTTCACCCTGGTTCGGGCGCGGCCGGCGCCGATAGTCTCGGCAAAGCTGCCGCCGGTGGAGATGGTCTCCTCCGCCGCAGCCACGCCCCCATCGGCACCCCCCGACGCCCCGGTCGTGGTCAGCGTCGTCGGCTTGGTGGCGCAGCCCGGCCTGGTGACGTTGGCGCCACGAGCGCGCATCGCCGACGCGGTCTCGGCCGCCGGCGGGCCGCTGACCGGAGCCGACACCCTGGGCCTGAACCTGGCCCGGCACGTCGCCGACGGCGAACAGATCGTCGTCGGCATCCGCGCCCCGGCCGGTCACTCGCCAGCCCTGGGCAGCTCGGTCAGCGCGAACCGGGCCGAACCGGTGCCGGCCGGTCCCGGCACGCAGGCTCCGGTCGGGCCGGTGGACCTCAACACCGCGACCGCCGAGCAACTCGACGCCCTGCCCGGAGTCGGGCCGGTGACCGCCGCCGCCATCGTGGCCTGGCGGCAGGCCAACGGCCGGTTCGCCACCGTGGAGCAACTCGGCGACGTGGACGGCATCGGCCCGGCCCGGTTGGACAGGCTGCGGGCACTGGTCCGGGTTTAAGCGGTGCAGGACAGCCCCGCCGACCTTCGACTGGTCCCCGCCGGGCTGACCGCCTGGGCGGTGACCGCGGCCGGCATCACCTGGGGTGTCGGCGGAGTCCTCGCGGCGATCAGCGCGACGGTGGGCATGCTCTGGTGGCCGGCGCAGCGGTGGTTTCCGGTGCTGCGGGTCGCCGGCGCCGGACTGCTCGGTGCTGCTTTCGTCGGAGCGGGCTTCGGCGCCAGCGTGGCGTTGCGCACCGAGTCGGCGCAGCACCATCCGATAGTCCAGCGATTCGGCGACACGATTCCGGTGACGGTGCGGCCGGGGGAGACCCCACGCTCGGTGGGCAACGGACGGCTGATGTTTGCCGCCGGACTGCTGCGGATCGCAGATCGCGAAACCGGCGGCCGGGTCATGGTTTTCGCACCGGTACTGGGCTTCGCCGACCTTAGCGCCGGACAGCCGGTGCGCTTCCGAGCCCGCATCTCGCGACCTGCCCGCCGGGATCTGAGCGTCGCGGTGCTCACCGCCACCGGCCCGCCGGCGTTCGGTGAGGCGGCAGTCGTGCAGCGGGTGGCGCGGTCACTGCGCGACCGGTTCGCCGCGGCGGCGCGTTCGGTGTTGCCGGCCGACCAGGCGGCGATGCTGCCCGGCCTGGTGCTGGGCGACACCTCCGGGGTCACCCCCGAGACCATCGCGGAGTTCCGCATCGCCGGCCTGACGCACCTGACGGCGGTGTCGGGCGCCAACGTCACCATCGTCTGCGGCGCGGTGCTGCTGTCCGCCGGGCTGATCGGGCCCCGGTTCGCGGTGCTCCTCGCCGGGCTGGTGCTGGTGGCGTTCGTGATCGTCGTGCAACCCGGCGCCAGTGTGCTGCGGGCCGCGGTGATGGGAGCCATCGGGCTCCTCGCCATGCTCTCGGCGCGTCGCCGGCAGGGGATTCCGGTGCTGGCCGCGACCGTGATCGCCCTGCTGGTGTTCGCGCCGCAACTGGCGGTCGATGTCGGTTTCGCGCTCTCGGTATCGGCGACGGCGGCTCTGGTTGTGCTGGCGCCGGCCTGGTCGGCGAGATTGACCGCACGGGGCTGGCCGAAACCACTGGCCGATGCGCTGTGCATCGCGCTCGCGGCGCAACTGGTGACCGCGCCGTTGGTTGCCGCGATCTCGGGTCGGTTCAGTCTCGTTGCGGTGGCAGCCAATCTTGTTGTTGCCGTGGTGATTCCGCCGATCACGCTGCTGGGCTCCGCGGCTGCCGCGCTGTGTCCGCTATGGCCGGCTGCTGGAGCTCTGCTGATCCGCTTCACCGGACCGGAGCTGTGGTGGCTGTTGAACGCCGCACACGCCGCCGCCGCGCTGCCCGGCGCAGCGGTCCCGGTGCCGGATGGCTGGGCCGGGATCGTGCTCCTCGGTGGTGCCTCGGTGCTGGCCACCGTGCTCTGGCGGTGGCGGTGGTTCCGGCTCACGGCCGCAGCGGTGCTGCTCGGTCTTCTCGCGTGGTCGGTGTCCGGTGCCGTCGGCGGTCCGTGACACCATCGAACGGTGAGCGCGACGGGTCTGCACCTGGTGCTGGGTGAGGAGGACCTTCTCATCGGTCGGGCGGTGTCAGTGATCCTGCGGGCCGCTCGCGTCTCAGCCGGCACCGAGGACGTGCCGATTACCCACCTGCGGGCCGGCGACGTCTCGACCAGCGAGCTGGCCGAACTGCTGAGCCCGTCGTTGTTCGCAACCGAGCAGGTGGTGGTCCTCGAGGATGCTGACGAGGCCGGCAAGGACGCCGCCGCTCTCATCGCCTCGGCAGCGGCGGACCTGCCGCCCGGCACCGTGCTGGTGGTGGTGCACTCCGGTGGTGGGCGGGCCAAGGCCCTGGCCGGCCAACTACGCGACCTGGATGCTGAGACCCATCTGTGCGCGAAGATCGCCAAACGCCCCGACCGCGCCAACTTCGTCCGGGCCGAGTTCCGCGCGCAGAAGAGCAAGGTCGATGACGAGACCGTCAACGCACTGCTCGATGCCGTCGGCTCCGATATCCGCGAACTGGCCGCGGCCTGTTCGCAACTGATCGCCGACACCGGAGGACAGGTCGACGCTGCTGCCGTGCGCCGGTATCACAGCGGCCGGGCCGAGGTCACCGGGTTTGACATCGCCGACAAGGCGGTGATTGGTGACATCGCGGGATCGACCGAGGCGCTGCGATGGGCGATGGCCCGCGGGGTCGCGCATGTTCTGATCGCTGATGCGCTGGCCGAAGCCGTGCACACCATCGCTCGGGTGGGGCCGCTGTCCGGTAGCGCCAACCGGATGGCGGGTGAACTCGGGATGCCGCCGTGGCGCATCGAGAAGGCTCAGAAGCAGGCTCGGCGGTGGGCACCGGACCGGATCGCCAGCGCGATCCGGTTGGTGGCCGCCCTCAACGCCGACGTCAAGGGTGCCGCAGCAGACCCCGGCTATGCCTTGGAAAACGCCGTGCGCAAGGTCGCGCAATTGGCCGCCGCGGGCGGCCGGTGATCACAGTTTGTTGAACGCCGCGGCCAGCGCCGACTTCTTGTTGGCGGCCTGGTTCTTGTGGATGACGCCCTTGGTGGCGGCCTTGTCCAACTTGCGCGTGGTGGTGGCCAGCAGTTCGGCGGCCTTGTCCTTATCGCCCTCGCCGGCGGCGGTGCGGAACGCGCGGATCGCCGTGTGCAGCGACGACTTCACCGACTTGTTGCGCAGTCTGCGGCGCTCGTTGGTGCGGATCCGCTTTTCCTGCGACTTGATGTTGGCCACGCGTTCAGTTCCTTCTCAAAGCTGGTCTGGTTTGCACCTGGTACTGGTCTTCTCGACACCGGGACAGCTGCCCTCGCAGTGCGTAGCCAGGTTACCAGCCCCGACCCGGCTTTCCCAAAGCGGAGTGTCTCTTCCCTGCGGAAACGCCGGTGTTCATGCAGCATGTGTGCGATGACTGTTCGTAGCGCGCGGGTCGAGGGCGCCCGGAACACCGGTACCGGTGTGCGCCCGGCACTGCCCGACGATGACCCCGGCATCTTCGGCGGCTACCGCGAGTTGGGCTCCTATGCGGCCGCCTTCGATGAGATGTTCGACCGAAAGGGCCAGGTCCGGCCGCCCTACCGGCGCATCTACGCCGAACTCGCCCCGACCGGCACCGAGGAACTCGGGGCGCGGGCCGAGGCGCTGGGACGGGCGTTCGTCGACCAGGGCATCACCTTCTCGCTGTCCGGGCAGGAGCGGCCGTTCCCGCTGGATCTCGTGCCCCGGGTGATCTCAGCGGCCGAGTGGGCCAAGTTGGAGGCCGGCATCACCCAGCGCGTGGTGGCGCTAGAGCGCTACCTCGACGACATCTACGGCGACCAGGAGATCCTGCGTGACGGCGTCGTTCCGCGACGGCTGGTCACCTCCTGCGATCACTATCACCGGGAAGCGGCCGGTATCAGCCCGCCCAACGGGGTTCGGATCCACGTCGCCGGCATCGACATCGTCCGCGACGCCCAAGGCACGTTCCGGGTGCTCGAGGACAACCTGCGCTCGCCGTCGGGTGTGTCCTACGTGATGGAGAACCGGCGGTCGATGACCCGGGTCTTTCCCA
>CAMCWJ010000177.1 GCA_945882475.1 Bifidobacterium breve | reverse complement strand
CGATCAGGTCGAGGCGCTGCTCGACGAGGGCTGGCGGCCCGAGGATGTCGCACTGCTGACCACCGGCAGTCGCCACGAGGAGCAGAAGAACCGCCCGGCTGAGGGCTCGCAGGCCTACTGGGACGGCTGCTGGGATGCCGAGCAAGTGTTCTACGGCCACGTGCTCGGCTTCAAAGGCCTGGAGCGGCGGGCCATCGTGCTGGTGGTCAACGACAGCGTCGCCCTGGAGCGGGCCCGAGAACGCTTGTATGTCGGGCTTTCTCGCGCCCGCGACCAACTCGTGGTGTGCGGGGACCCGGCGTTCATCGCCGAGTACGGCGGTGCGGATGTGGCCCGACGGCTGGGTATCGGCGCGCACTGATGATTTCGGAGCGAACGCCGTGTGTAGAGTCAGAAGTACACCTCGATCGTGAGCACGCTGTGGGTGAGCCGGCGCCTAGCTGACGCGAAGGATGCAAAGGAACCGCCCATGAGCACGCGAGTGTCCGCCCGCACCATGGCGATTGCGTGAGCGCCCCGCGTAGTTCGCGGCGCACCGCCAGCCCCGTTCGGGTCTCCCTGTCCAGCGTCCTCGGTGGCGACATCGACGGCGCCTGGTGGCCGCGAACCGGTTCGATGGCGCGCGAACTGCCAGACCTCATCGAGGCGCTGTATCCCGCACTCGGCGAGATCGTCGACATCAAGTTGAATTGGTCGACGAAGTCGCGCACCCCGGTGCTGAGCACCATCTCGCCCACCGCGCTGTCGAAGATCGGTTGGGACGGGGCGCACCAGCGTTTGATGTCCCTCGTCGGCCAGACCGCCCGCACCACGATTTTGGTGGTGCCGGCGATCACCTCGGCCGCGCTGGCGATGATGGTGCTGCGGCACGCCGCGGCACGGCCGATCTCCGGGTTACAGCACGGCACACCGGAGTTCGCGGCCGCCTGCCGCATCGTCGGGTCAGCCCGCACCGACAGTGCGGCGTGGCTGGCCGCGCCGGATTAGCTTCCGCCGGCCCCACTGGCGCGGGTGGCCCTGGGCCGCCTGGTCATTCCCGACCGTGCCGTTCCTCCAGTACCCGCCGTGTTGCGGCGGGGCGGACGGCCGGAGTTGCCGGGGCGGCGTGGCTGCGCCGGCCGCGAGGCGACCGGTTGCGGTGCGGGCGGGGCCTGCTTGGGCGCGATCTCCCCGACGAGTTCCAGCACCGGCGCCGAATCGGCGGCCACCTGCTGGGGCGTGACCTGGATGCCGGCCTTGCGCAGCAGGGTCTGGGTGTCCCGGCGCTGTTCGGGCAGCACCACGGTCACCACGTCACCGGCCCGTCCGGCCCGGGCGGTACGCCCGGAGCGGTGCAGATAGGCCTTGTGCTCGGTGGGCGGATCGCAGTGCACCACCAGTTCGACGTCGTCGACGTGCACGCCGCGGGCGGCGATGTCGGTGGCTACCAGCACCCGGGCCTGGCCGGCGGTGAACGCCGCCAGGTTGCGGTCGCGGGCCGGCTGCGACAGGTTGCCGTGCAGATCGACCGACGGGATACCCGCCTCGGTCAGCTGCCGGGCAAGCTTGCGGGCCTGATGCTTGGTGCGCAGGAACAGAATTCGCCGTCCGGTGCCCGACGCCAGGGTGTGCACCAGATCCTTCTTGGCGTCCACGCCGGAGACGTGGAAGACGTGGTGGGTCATCGCCGAAACGGGTGAGTTCTCCGAATCGACCGAATGCGACACCTCGTCGCGCAGGAAGCGGTTGACCAGCTTGTCGACGCCGTTGTCCAGCGTCGCCGAGAACAGCAGCCGCTGACCGCCGCCGGGGGTGGCGGCCAGGATGCGGGTGACCCCGGGCAGGAAGCCGAGGTCGGCCATGTGGTCGGCCTCGTCGATCACGGTGATCTCCACGGCGTCGAGGCTGACCAGACGCTGACGCATCAGGTCCTCCAGCCGTCCCGGGCACGCCACGACGATGTCGATGCCCGACTTCAGCGCCGTGACCTGCCGGCCCTGGGGCACGCCACCGAAGATGGTGGTGACCTTCAGGCCGTAGGCCGCGGCCAGCGGCTGCAGCGTCGCGGTGATCTGGGTGGCCAGTTCGCGGGTCGGCGCCAGGACCAGGCCTGACGGGCGGGAGGCCTGCCGGCGGTTCTGGGACAGTCGGCTGACCATGGGGATCGCAAAGGCGAGGGTCTTGCCGCTGCCGGTCTTGCCGCGGCCGAGAACGTCCCGGCCGGCCAGGGTGTCGGGCAGGGTCTCGGTCTGGATCGGGAACGGGTGGGTGAGGCCGTCGGCGGCCAGTGCCTGCACCAGGGGTGCCGGCACGCCGAGTTCGGCGAAGGATTTGGTCGTAGTCATTTTTTCGGTGCCTCTCAGGCATCGGGTGTGCCGGTGTGCGTGACGGAATCGTCGGATACGCAGATCAACACAGGGGGGTGGCGAGATTGCCGGGAGGCAAAATCGATCGCCGCGAGACGTATGTGCAGGCTGCACGGAACGTTCCAATACAGGCTGTGCTGCACAGATCGTTCGGTCTCGGCCTCCGAACCTCAGGTCCGGTGCCGGGGGTCTTGGAGACGACGTTCCACGACGTGCCCGCGCCAGAGGCGCAGGCATTGTCCTCAGTGTAACAGCCGGCATTAGGGCCAACCTGCTGACCTGTTCGGCGACCTGTTCGGCGCCCCCTTCGGCACCGCCCTCGCCCGGTGTTCGGTCCCCAATGGTTTTGGCTATGATCTCAGACGTCAAAGGTGACGCCCACCCAAAGACGACCAACCCTGGAGTGATCCGGTGACATTCACCCGCCGTGCCCGCACCACGAGTCTCGTGGTCGTGGCGTTGCTGACTGGTGTCCTGGTGAGCGACGTCGCAGGGCTTCCGGGCTGCCCGGGGGGCTGCAAGACCGCGACGGCCACCGCTGCGTCGTCATTGCTGCCGCCCGCGCCGCAGCCGCCTCTACTGGGAATTTCCCCGTTCGACGAATCCGAGGGCGTCAATCCGCTGACCGCCCCGAAGGTGGACGTGGTGGACGGCCAGATCACCGCGGTCTCGCTGTATGACGACTGGGGCAACGCCGTCGAGGGTGCGGTGTCCGCTGATCGCACGTCCTGGGCGCCGACCGAGCGACTGAACTTCGCCCGGACCTACACGCTCAAGGTCGACAGCAAGAGCAGCAGTGGCGTCGCGCTGTCCCGCACCAGCACCTTCTCCACCCTCGTCGCGAACAACTACGCCCAGCCGTACCTGGAGGTGCAGGGTGGGTTCGCCATTCAGGAGGGTCAGCGTTACGGCGTCGGCACCGTGGTGCGCGCCCACTTCGACGAGCCGATCGCCGACAAGGCGTTGGCGGAGAAGAACCTCGTCGTGCGGACCGAACCCCCGGTCGCCGGTTCGTGGTACTGGGTCAGCGACTACGTCGCGCACTGGCGACCGGAGAACTTCTATGCCCCCGGCACTCGGGTCAGCGTCGATGCCAACATGTTCGGCCTCGAACTCGGTGAGGGCCTCTACGGTCAGGCAGATGCCAAGGGCAGCTTCACCATTGGCGATTCCCATATCGCGATTGCCAACGACATCACCAAGCAGGTCAGCGTCTTCGATAACGGCCGGTTGGTGCGGACCATGCCGACCTCGATGGGCCGCGGTGGCACCACGGTCATCGGCGACAAGACGTTCGCCTGGTGGACCCCGCCGGGGGTCTACACGGTGCTCGACAAGGCCGAAACCGTCACCATGGACTCGGCAACCTACGGGGTGCCGGCCGGGTCTGCGGTCAGCTACAAGCGCCAGATCGGCTGGGCCACCCGGATCAGCACCGACGGCATCTATCTTCACCATCTCGACGACACCCTGTGGGCGCAAGGCAACACCAAACTCTCCAGCGGCTGCCTGAAGCTCAGCGGCGAGAACGCCCGATTGTTCTTCGATTTCGTTCAACCCGGCGATGTGGTTGAGGTTCGCTACACCGGCGGGCCGCCCCTGCAACTCATCCATAACGGCGACTGGTCGCTGCCGTGGGACAAGTGGGTTCAGGGCAGTGCGCTGACCGGTAAGGGCGCACCGCCGGCCGCGACGGCCGGGTCGATCACGCCGGCCCCCGGGCCCTAGGCCGATGGGCTTCGTACAGGCCAATCTGATCGGACCGGTCAGCAACGTTCTCTACACCTACATCCTGGTGTACCTGCTGGTGGCTGCGGGCATCTACTTCACCGTTCGGACCCGGTTCGTTCAGGTCCGCTACTTCAAGCGGATGCTCGGCCAGTTGGTGCATTCCCGCTCCGGTGACGGCGGCATCTCCTCATTCCAAGCGTTCTGCGTCGGTCTGGCATCCCGGGTGGGCACCGGCAATATCGCCGGGGTGGCGATCGCGCTGACCGTCGGCGGTCCGGGCGCGATCTTCTGGATGTGGGTGGTGGCGCTCATCGGCATGGCCACCGCGTTCGTTGAGGCGACACTGGGCCAGATCTTCAAGGTCCGCGCCGACGATGGCACCTTCCGCGGCGGTCCGGCCTTCTACATTCAGCGCGGGCTGGGTTCGCGTCCCGGTGGCGTGGTGTTCGCCGTGCTGCTGGTGTTCACCTTCGGCTTCGCCTTCAACATGGTGCAGGCCAACGCGATTGCCGATGTGCTCAACACCTCGCACAACATTGAAGTCAACTACACGACAATCGGTTTGGTGCTGCTGGCCGCGCCGGTGCTGTTCGGCGGCGTGCGCCGGGTAGCCAAGGTGGCCGAGGTCGTGCTGCCGTTGATGGCACTGGCCTACGTGCTGCTGGCATTGGTCATCATTGCGCTCAACGTCACCAACCTGCCGCAGGCCTTTGCCCAGATCATCGGCGGCGCATTCGGGTTGGAGCAGATGGCCGGCGGATTCACCGGCGGTATCGCCGCGGCGATGCTGAACGGCGTCAAACGCGGCCTGTTCTCCAACGAGGCCGGTATGGGCAGTGCGCCCAATGTCGCGGCCACCGCGACGGTGTCGCACCCGGTCAAGCAGGGCTTGATCCAGTCCCTGGGCGTCTTCGTCGACACCATCATCATCTGTACGGCAACGGCGTTGATCATCCTGGTCTCCGGTCCGGAGATCTACGATCCGCTCACTCCGAGCAAGATGGCCGGTGCTTCGCTGACCGCCTCGGCGGTGTCCGCCGGCCTCGGGTCCTGGACCACCTGGCTGATGACGATCCTGGTGTTCGTGTTCGCCTTCTCCTCGGTGCTCGGCAACTACGTCTACGCCGAGATCAACCTGTTCTTCCTGGGCGCGCGTCAACGCGGCATCAACATCTTCCGGGTCGCCGTGCTGGCCGCCATCGCACTCGGCGCGACCGCCAAGCTGTCCACGGTGTGGGATGTGGCGGATATCGCGATGGGCCTGATGGCGTTGGTCAACCTGGTTGCCATCGTGCTTCTGGGCCGGTGGGCGTTCGCCGCCCTGCGCGACTACCACCGTCAGACCGAGGCCGGCGTCGATCCGGTGTTCGTCGCCGAGGACGCCGACCTTCCGGGCCGCCTCGACGGCGGCATCTGGGACCGGCCACGGGTCATGGTCGCTGAAAGGTGATGTCACTGCGTAGATTGCGCGGGTGGACTTTCTGCGCACGCCCGACGCCCGATTCGCCAATCTCGAGGGCTACCCCTTCGAACCGCACTACCTCGATGTCACCGCGACCGGCACCCGGCCACTGCGCATGCACTACATCGATGAGGGCCCGCGCGACGGCCCACCGGTTTTGCTGTTGCACGGCGAACCGACGTGGAGCTACCTGTACCGCACGATGATCCCGCCGCTGGTCGATGCCGGTCACCGCGTGTTGGCGCCGGATCTGATCGGCTTCGGCCGCTCGGACAAACCGACCCACCGCGAGGACTACACCTATCTTCGTCACGTCGAGTGGGTGACGTCCTGGCTCACCGCGCTCGATCTGCGTGATGTCACCCTCGTCGTCCAGGACTGGGGCTCGCTGATCGGATTGCGCGTGGCGGCCGAGAACGCCGAACGATTCTCAAAGTTGTTCATCGCCAACGGTTTTCTCTCTATCGCTGACCGCCCTGCCCCGCCGGCCTTTCTGGTCTGGCGCGCCTTTGCCAAGTATTCGCCGGTGCTCAGGTGCGGACGTCTGGTAGGTGCCGGTACGGTGCACAAGCTTTCGCGGGCGGTGCGCGCCGGATACGACGCGCCCTTCCCGGATAAGAG
>CAMCWJ010000176.1 GCA_945882475.1 Bifidobacterium breve | reverse complement strand
CGCTGAACCTCTTCGACGACTTCCTGACGTCGATGCGGATGGACCTCACTGTCACCGACTACCCCGACCGGCCGGCGCTGAACGGCTACATGCGGGGATCGGCTGAAGTCATCGGACTGCAGATGCTGCCCATCCTGGGCACGGTCGGGCCGTTGCGGGACGCCGAACCGTGCGCCGAGGCACTGGGTCAGGCCTTTCAGCTGACCAACTTCCTGCGCGACATCGACGAGGACTTAGACCGTAATCGGGTGTATTTGCCCGCCGACGAACTCGCCGCATTCGGCGTGGACCGCGAACTGCTGATGTGGTGCCATGACAATCGGCGCACCGACGCCCGGGTTCGCGCCGCACTGCAGGACCAGCACGCCGCGACCCGTGCCATCTACCGCGAGGCGCACAAGGGGATCGCTCTGCTGGCTCCGGCGTCGCGGCCCTGTGTGACAACAGCATTCATCCTGTACTCGGAGATCCTCGACCGCATCGAGGCCATCGACTTTGAAGTGTTCAGCCAGCGGGCCTCGGTCGGGAAGGCCCGCCGTGCGCAGGTCTTCAGCAGGGGGCTGATTCGAGCCCGGCGCGCCCGCCGGGCGGCCGCTCGCCTGAGAGGTGTGCCGCACCGGGGCGTGGCCTGATGGACCGCTGGCAGTATCTGTTAATCCTCGGCGGCTGCATTCTGATCACCCTGCCCCTGGAGTTCTTCGGTGATGGCGTCTACCGCCAACCGGTGCGACTTCTCCGCGCACTAACCCCGGTTCTCGCTGTCTTTCTGATTTGGGATGCGGTCGCGATCGCCCTGGACGTCTGGCACTACAACCCGCGCTTCGTCAGCGGCATCGACGTGCCATTCATGCCACTGGAGGAGTTGCTGTTCTTCATCGTGATCCCGCTGTGCGGACTGCTCACGTACTCGGCAGTCACCGCCGTGCTGGGCCTGATCAGCAGGCGTCGACCCGCCGAACTGAGTCTTCGGTGATCGGCCTCGGCTATACGCTGCCAGCCCTGATCTCAGTCGCGGTGGTGTGCGTCCTGGAGTTGGCCGTGTTGCGTACCGGACTGTTCCGTACGCGGGCCTACTGGCTATCGATGGCGATCGTGTTCGGGTTCCAGATCCTCATCGACGGCTGGCTGACCAAGCTGTCCGCGCCCATCGTGATCTACAACGAGCAACACACCTCGGGTATCCGATTCCCGTGGGACATCCCCGTGGAGGACTTCCTTTTCGGGTGGGCGCTGGTGACCGCGGTCCTGCTGCTGTGGGTCACACAGCGTCCCCAGACCGCCGACCGGAAGGACAGTTGATGGGTGACGTTGGATATCGGGGACTTCCCAAAGCCGAAGTGCCGGAGGCCTTCGACGTCGGCGCCGACGCCTATGACCGATTGGTCGGCGCCAACCCCGGCTACCACGACCATCTGCGGATCTCAGCGCGCCGGATGCGGATCCCCGGCGGCGGGCGCGGTCTGCGCCTGCTCGATGCCGGTTGCGGCACCGGAGCGTCCACCGCAGCTCTGCTGGAGGCCGCACCGCACGCGGAGATCGTCGCGGTGGACGCCTCGGCCGGCATGCTCGAACAGGCGGCTGCGAAGTCCTGGCCGGACAGTGTCCGATTCGTCCACACCCCAATCGAGAAGCTGGCCGAGGCCGGAGTGACCGGACCCTTCGACGGCATCCTCGCCGCCTATCTGCTGCGCAATCTCGACGATCCCGACGCGCAGTTGCGCAGGTTCGCGGAATTGCTGCGTCCGGGTTGCACTCTCGCGGTGCACGAGTACTCGGTGCGCGACTCCCGGGCCGCGACCGCGATCTGGAACGCGGTGTGCTGGGGCATCATCATTCCGTCGGGCTGGCGGCAGACCCGCGACAGCACCCTCTATCGGCATCTGTGGCGCAGCGTGAACACCTTCGACGGTGCGGCCGCGTTCCAGCGTCGTTTGACCGCAGCGGGTTTCGTCGGGGTGCACAACGAGACGGTGCCGGGTTGGCAGCGCAACATTGTCCACACCTTCCTGGGCGACGCACCGCGATGAAGGACCCGCGTCGAGTCATCCATCCGGCATCACCCGGCCTGCCGCATGCCCGGGCGCTCGCATGGACCCCGCACGCGGTGGTGATCGGGGCGGGAATCGCCGGCCTGGCCGCCGCCGCCGGACTGGCCGAGCGCGGGGTCACCGTCGATGTGCTGGAGCGCCGGCCCGACCTCGGCGGCCGTGTTGCCGGGTGGACCGAACACCTCGACGACGGCACCGAAACCACCAACAACCGGGGCTTCCACGCCTTCTTCCGGCAGTACTACAACCTGCGCGAACTGCTCGGGCGCAGCGACCCCGGGCTGCGGCGACTGCGGGCGGTCGAGGACTATCCGCTCGTCGACGGCGAGGGAAGGCGGGACACCTTCCGCGGTTTGCCGCAAACGCCGCCGTGGAATGCGCTGGTGTTTGCGATGCGCAGCCCGACCTTCCGGTTCCGGGATCTGATGCGGATCAATGCCAAGGCGGCCGCGCCACTGGCCGCGGTGACGGTACCCGGTATCTATGAACGCCTCGACGATCTCGATGCCGAGACCTTCCTGACCGACATCAACTTTCCGGTAGCCGCCCGCCATCTCGCCTTCGAGGTGTTCGCCCGCAGCTTTTTCGCTCGTCCGGACCGGCTTTCGGCGGCCGAGTTGGCCGCGATGTTCCACATCTACTTCCTGGGTTCCAACGAGGGTCTGGTCTTCGACGTCGCGGAGTCGAACTTCGATACCGCGCTGTGGAATCCGTTGGGGGAGTATCTGAAGTCCCAGGGCGTGAAGTTCCACACCGAAGTGTCGGCCGCCTCGATCACCGCCGGTGGTGAACGCGCGCTGTCGGTGCGAACCGTCGACGGGACGGTGATCGACGCCGATGGTGTCGTGTTGGCCACCGACGTGGGAGGGCTGCAGCAGATCGTGGCCGGATCACCCGGCCTTGGCGACGAGGAATGGCGGGCAAGGGTTTCCGGCATGGCGCTCGCGCCGCCGTTCATGGTGCAGCGGCTGTGGCTGGATCGGCCCGTCAACGCCGACCGGCCGGACTTCCTGGGAACCGGCGGCCTGGAGCCGATCGACAACATCAGCGTGGTCAGCAACTACGAGAGTCAGGCCGCCGATTGGGCTCGCACACATGGCGGTTCGGTGGTCGAGGTGCACTCCTACTCGGTTCCGGTGGATGCATCGGCGTCGGGCACAGCGGATTCACCGGCGCTGGCCGGGCTTCGCGACGAGATGCTGGCCCGGCTACATCAGCTGTACCCGGAGACCGCCGAGGCCGGCATCGTGACCGAGCGAATTCTGCTACGACAGGACTGCCCGCTGTTCTCGCCGGGATCGCACGCGACCCGGCCGACAGTGGACACCCCGGTCCCGGGATTGAAGCTGGCCGGTGACGGTATCCGGATCGACCTGCCGGTAGCCTTGATGGAACGTGCCGCCACCACCGGCTGGTCAGCGGCCAACAGTCTGCTGGCGAGCTGGGGAATCAGCGGGCACACTTTGCACACGGTGCCGGTGCAGGGACGGTCACCCGTCCTGCGGCGGCTGGCCGAGAAAGGTGGCGCACTGCGATGAGTCTGTGGTCTCGGCTGGCCGAACGCATGCCGAAAGACTCTCCGGTGCAAGTCATTCCACCGCTCAACTGGGCCGGGCAGCAACCCACCTATCAGGACGCCGAGCCTGGCCTTATCGACGCCGCTTTGCAGCGCGCCCTGCGCCGGCCCAGCGGGAACTGGTACGTCTTCGGCGCCAGCACCGACGTCCGCGGTGACCGGCCGTTCGGCGCCACAATCGCCGGCGAGGAGATCGTGGCCTGGCGCGGAGCGGACCAGGAGCTGCGGGTGGGCCCGGCTACTTGTCCTCACCTCGGCGCCGATCTGGCCACCGGCAAGGTCGAGTGCGGCGGGTTGATCTGCCCCTGGCATGGACTGCGATTCGACGGTGGCCGGGAGTTCGGCTGGAAGCCGTTGCCGGCCCACGATGACGGCGTCCTGGTGTGGGTCCGACTCGACCGAATCGGCGGTGAGGAACCACTGGACGCACCGGTTGTGCCCGTTCGCCCGATCGGTCCCCAACTGGCCGCGGTGACCAGGCTCGAGGGAGTCTGCGAACCGCGCGACGTCATCTCCAACCGCCTCGATCCCTGGCACGGTGCGTGGTTTCACCCGTACTCGTTCGCCCGACTCGAGGTCATCGGTGCGCCGCCGGTCGACGCCGACGACAGCACCGACATCTTTCAGGTGGCGGTCACCTTCCGGATGGGGCGCTTCGGCATGCCGGTGATCGCCGAGTTCACCGCGCCTGAGCCGCGCACCATCGTGATGCACATCGTCGATGGCGAAGCGGCCGGGAGCGTGGTCGAGACCCACGCCACCCCGCTCGGCACCGGCCCCGACGGCAGGGCCCGTACCGCCGTGATCGAGGCGGTGATCGCGCAGTCCGACCGGGTGGGATTCGGCTACTCGCTGCGGGCCGCGCCGCTGATCCAGCCACTGATGAGACTTATGGCCGCCCGGCTGTGGCGCGATGACCTGGCCTATGCCGAACGTCGATATACCCTGCGCAACAAGGAGAATCACTAGCAATGGCTAAACGTGTCGTGGTGTGGGGAACCGGCTTCGTCGGCAAGATGATCATCCCCGAGGTGCTCGCCCACCCCGAGTTCGAGCTCGTCGGAGTCGGCGTCAGCAACCCGGCCAAAGTGGGCCTCGACGCCGGCGAGATCTGCGGCCTGCCTGACGTCGGCGTCATCGCCACCGATGACATCGACGCGCTGATTGCCCTCAAGCCCGACGCCCTGGTGCACTACGGGCCGACCGCTGCGCACGCCGATGTCAACATCGACGTGATCGGACGCTTCCTGCGGGCCGGGATCGACGTGTGTTCCACCGCAATGACCCCGTGGGTATGGCCGAAGATGCACCTGAACCCGCCGAACTGGATCGAGCCCATCACCGAGGCCTGCGAGGCGGGCGGGTCGTCATGCTTCACCACCGGCATCGACCCCGGATTCGCCAACGACCTGTTCCCGATGACGTTGATGGGACTGTGTTCTCAGGTGCGCCGGGTGCGCGCCTCGGAGTTGCTGGACTACACCAATTACGAGGGCGACTACGAGCGCGAGATGGGGATCGGCCGCGAGCCGAGTTTCACGCCCCTGCTGGAGAACTCCGACATCCTGGTGTTCGCCTGGGGCGCCACGGTTCCGATGATCGCCCACGCCGCCGGTATCGAACTCGACGAGATCACCACCACCTGGGACAAGTGGGTGACTCCGACGGAGCGCACCACGGTCAAGGGCGTGATCCCGGCCGGCAACGTCGCGGCGGTGCGATTCACCATCAACGGCGTCTACCGCGGCGAGACCCGTATCCAACTCGAGCACGTCAACCGGATCGGCCGCGACGCCGCACCGGACTGGCCGTCGGGCGACAAGGACGACGTCTACCGCGTCGACATCGAGGGCACGCCCAGCATCTTCCAGGAGACCGCGTTCCGTTTCACCGACGGCTCCGGCCGCGACGCGGCGACCGCGGGCTGCCTGGCCACCGGTCTTCGCGCACTCAACGCGGTGCCGGCCGTCAACGATCTGCCGCCGGGATGGGTTACCGCCCTTGATCTTCCGCTCATAGCCGGCCGCGGCACCATCCGCTGAGTCGCCGCATCATCGGCCGTGCGACACTGCGGTTGTGAAAGCCGTCAGTTGTGAACACGGAAGACTCTCGGTAGTCGACCTGCCCGATCCGCGACCCGGCGAGGGCCAGTTGGTGCTCGACGTGCGGGCCTGCGGCATCTGCGGATCGGATCTGCACGCCAAGGATCACGCCGACGAGTTGACCGATGTGATGGTCGAGATCGGCTACCGCGACTTCATGCGCGGAGACACACCCACGGTGATGGGACACGAGTTCGTAGGGGTGATCGCCGAGCGCGGACCCAAGGTGCCCAAGGCGCTCAAAGAGGGCATCACGGTGGTGTCGTTCCCCCTGGTGCGTGCCCACGGCGGGGTGCAACTGACCGGTCTCTCGCCACTGGCACCCGGCGGCTACGCCGATCAGGTCCTGGCGGAAGCGTCGATCATATTTCCGGTGCCCAACGGACTGGCGGTGGATATTGCGGCGATGACCGAGCCGATGGCGGTGGCACTGCACGCGGTGCGACGCAGCGAGATCAAGAAGGGCGACAC
>CAMCWJ010000175.1 GCA_945882475.1 Bifidobacterium breve | reverse complement strand
TTCGCCCCACGGGCGACGTCGTGGTCGCCGATCTGCCCCGCGAGGCTGTCAATGACGTCGTGACTCAGTTACGCGCACTGGGCGTGCATCACGACGGGACCATCGAGATACAGCATGTCGACACCTGGATGTCCTCTGCGGGCTTCGACGCCGAGTTGGCGGCCCCTGGTAGCAGCGCCGACGCGGTGGTGTGGGCCGATGTCGCACAGCGCTCCTATGAGGAGTCCGAACTGAATTGGACCTATCTGAGTTTCATGTCGCTGGCGACCGTGATCGCTGCGATCGCCATCGTCCTGGATTCCCAGATCCTCGTCATCGGTGCGATGGTCCTTGGTCCGGAGTTCGGTGCCGTGGCCGCACTCGGGGTTGCACTGGTTCGCCGTCGGTACGCCCTCCTCGGGATTGCACTCAGAACACTCATTCTGGGCTTCGCCGCTGCTATTGCCGTCACGACGGTCTTAGCACTAGCGGGCCGGGCCGTTGGCTGGATCACGATCGCGGACGTGACCGGTCCGCGCCCGGCGACACACTTCATTTACAGTCCGGACAAGTGGTCGTTCATCGTGGCGGTCATCGCGGGGGCCGCCGGTGTTCTGGCGCTCACTTCAACGCGATCCAGTGGTTTGGCGGGTGTCTTCATCTCGGTGACGACTGTTCCAGCCGCAGGCAACATCGCCCTGGGGATCGCCGTCGGGGCGGGCCACGAAGTTTGGTCGAGCACACTGCAACTGGTCGTAAACATCTCGGGGATGGCATTGGCTGGGTGGGCCACCCTGGCGCTGCAACAGTTCTTGTGGTCACGGGTCTCGATTCGCCGAGCAAAGGCTATGACCCGCCCACAGCGGATGCTATAGGCCGGTCAACCAGATCATCCCGGTACGCCCGGCGAACCTGTTGGGTCACAGCACCGACACCAACAGTGCCGACCAAGCGATCCGGCAGGTATGTTCCCGCCTCTTAGCGACTCAGGTCAGACTTAGTCGCTAAGAGGCGGGAGAAGATAGTGGTAGCCGTCGGCTGGTGCCACTGTGACCGCTCATGAGGTCAGCGAAATCGCTTGAGCCGCTGGATATTGGCCACCACTTGAACCGAGGACACCGCCATCGCCGCACCGGCGATCATTGGGTTCAGCAGTCCCAGCGCAGCCAGTGGGATCGCCGCGGCGTTGTAGCCAAACGCCCAGAACAGATTCTGCTTGATGATCCGCAGCGTGCGCGACGACAGTCGCAGCGCGGTCGGGACCGTGCGCAGATCGCCGCGCACCAGGGTGATGTCGCCGGCCTCAATGGCCGCATCGGTGCCGGTGCCCATCGCCATCCCGATATCGGCACTCGCCAACGCCACCGAGTCGTTGACGCCGTCGCCGACCATGGCCACCCGGCGGCCGCGGGCCTGCAAAGCCCGGACGGCTTCGGCCTTTTGCGAGGGCAGCACCCCGGCGATGACATCGGTGGCGGCGATTCCGACCTGGGCGGCGACCCGGGCAGCCACTGCCTGGTTGTCACCGGTGAGAAGCATCGGGGTCACGCCCATGGCCTTCAGTTCCGCGATGGCCTCGGCACTGGTCGGCTTGACCGCATCGGCCAGCCGGATCACGCCGCGGCGCACACCATCCCAACTGACCTCGACGCTGGTCCGGCCGTCCGAGTCGGCGGCGCGCGTCACCCGCACCGCGTAGCCGTCCACCACACCCTTGACCCCCGTTCCGGGGTCATTGACGAATTCGGTCACCGGGGCCGGAGTCAAGCCACGCTCGCGGGCGGCGCGAACGATCGCGGCCGCGACCGGATGCTCGGATGCGGCCTCCACCGCCGCCGCGCGCCCCAGCACCACATCGGCGTCCTCGCCGGGCACCACCTCGAGGGCTTCCACACTCATCTCGCCTGTCGTGACGGTTCCGGTTTTGTCCAGCACGACGGTGTCGATTCCGGTCACGGTCTCGAGCACCCGGGGCGTCTTGATCAAGACCCCGAGTTGGGCGCCGCGGCCGGTGCCGACCAGGATCGCCGTCGGCGTGGCCAGACCCAACGCGCACGGGCAGGCGATGATCAGCACCGCGACCGCCGCGGTGAACGCCGCCGTGGCCGGGTGTCCGGTGACCAGCCAGCCGGCCAGCGTGAGAGCGGCAATACCCAGGACGACGGGAACAAACACCGCCGAGACCCGATCAGCCAGCCGTTGGATCGACGCCTTGCCGCTCTGCGCGTCGGAGACCATGCGGGCCATCCGGGCAAGTTGGGTATCGGCCCCAACCCGGCTGGCACGCAACAGAATCCGACCATAGGTGTTGACCGAACCTCCGAGCACCGGGTCGCCGGCGGACACATCGTCCGGGATCGACTCACCGGTCATCGCCGAGGTATCCAACGCTGAGGCGCCATCAATCACCACACCGTCGGTGGCGACGCGCTCCCCCGGGCGCACCACGATTACGTCACCGACGACGAGTTCATTGGCGGGAATCCGGACCTCCGCACCGTCCCGCACCACGGTGGCCTCCTTGGCGCCGAGGGCCAGCAGGGCGCGCAGCGCCGAACCGGCCGACCGCTTCGCCCTGGCCTCGGCGAAGCGACCAGCCAAAAGGAACACCGTGACCACGGCGGCGACTTCGAAGTACACGTGCCCGTGTCCGTGCGTGGCGGCCCCGGTGAACACGACGAAGGCCGACCACAGATAGGCGGACAGGGTGCCCAGCGATACCAGGGTGTCCATGGTGGACGCACCATGGCGGGCACTGTTGAGCGCAGCGGAGTGAAACGGGTATCCGCCCCAGAGCACGATCGGCGTGGTCAGCACGAGAACCAACCACTGCCAGCCGGGGAACTGCGCGGCCATCACCATCGACAGCGCCACCACCGGGACGGCCAGCACTGCCGAGACGATCAGCCGCGGACGCAATTGCTCGTCCGGCAGGTCGTGGTTCATGTGGTCGCCGTGGTCCATCCGAGTGTGGTCGATCACCGAAGCGTGGTAACCGGATGCCTCGACCGCACCGATCAGTTCGCCTGCGCTCACCTGCGGATCGTGCTCGACATGAGCCTGCTCGATCGCGAAGTTGACCGTAGCCGCCACTCCATCAAGGCGGTTGAGGCCACCTTCGATCGTCGAGGCGCAGGAAGCACAGTTCATCCCATGCAGGTGGAGATCCGTCGTCGTCACAGTCCGAACTATACCCCTAGGGGGTATAGGTATCAAGGCGGTGGCGCGGCCGACGTCGGCGCCACCCCGCCACCCCGAGTACCGCCAGCACGCCCGCCGCGGTCACCAGCACCAGCACCAGCAGCAGCACGGGCGCGCTGTAGACCACCGACACGGTGGCCGGTTGCCCCTCGGTGACCGGTGCCACATCGACCAGGCTGCTGACCCGCGGCCAGCACCATGCCGCAGCGGCGGCAGCGGCCAGGGCAAGGACCAGTTGAACGGCGTGCCTCACGCCGGAACCTCACCGACCAGTTCGGTCAGCGCGGCCCGCAGTGCCCCATCGTTGCGCGCCCAGGCCTGGGCATTGCGGCCGCCGGTCAGCTTGACCCCGATCGCGGTGCGTCTCTTGGGTATCCCGGACACCTCGCCGAAAGCCCGCGACGTCTGCCACTTCTCCAGCGGCTCACCGGATTTGACGGAATTCTCCGGTTCGGGATACACCCCGAGGATGTCCTTCAGCGGGGTGATCTCCACCCCTTGGCGCAGGTGCTCGCGGGTCAGTTCGAGGCTGGTGTGGATTCGCGCGGCCTTGACCTGCAGACCCTGGGCACCGGAGACCACCACCAGAAACAGCAGCGGCACCGTGGGTTGCCAGCCCAGTCCGGCCAGGTGCTGCACTAACACCATGGCGAGCGCGGCGATCGGTCCTCCGAGCAACCACCACCAGCTTGCGCCCGGCTCGTAGTACACCGTCGGAGACTTCTCAGACATCAGACTCCTCAGACATTGGACTCCGCTTCCCGCGGCCGGATTCCCAGCAGCGCCCCGACGATGATCGGCGGCAGACTCAGCAGCGACAGCACGTGAATCCCGCCGACGCCCAGTGCCGCTCCCGCACCGATCAGAACGACGATCGTCAACGCCAGCGCAGTGGTCGCCCGGTGTACCCGCGGATCGCCGTTGCGGGCGCGCAGGGCGAGGCCCAGCAGCAGCGCGCCGCCGAGCACGCATAGTCCGCCGATCCCCCGGTACTGCAGCAGCGCATCGCGGACCGCCTGATCCGACACCGACTCCTGGGCGATCTGCCGGAGATAGCCGAAGTCGATGGTGGCCGTGAACAGTCCCCCGGCCAGCAGCAGCACCGCACCGGCGACCAGCGACCAGAACCCGGGATTCGACGGGCTGGGGGAACGATCGCTGGGTGTCATGGGCGCGAGCCTATTCACCGCACGAAGAAGCCGTGCGCATCGGGCCGGTGCAACGCCACGATCCCGCCACCGATGAGCACCGAGCCGATGATCCCGGTGACCGCGAAGACGACGGCCGGCAAGGTCTCCCGCGGCACCCCGAACAGGCTCATCGCGGTGTAGACGATGGTGCCCACACCGCCGGCCGTCAGCAGCGTGCGGGTCCACCGGTAACCCGACCGCAGCAGCAGCAGGAAAGTCAGCACCACCACCCCGACGGCCAGGGTGATGAAGGCGGCGGCACCCATCACCGCCCGCGACTGCCCCTCGGGCGCACTGGTGAACACATCGACCAACTGGCCGACCACCAGCAGTGGCAGCGCGACGACCCACAGCCAGAATCCGGTGTCGACGTCGTCGGGTCGCGACGGCGTTCCGTCGGGTGGGGGCACGCTCATGCCAGCCAACCCGCCGCCTCGGCCGCCCAGTAGCTGAGCACGATGTCGGCGCCGGCGCGACGAATGCTGATCAGCGACTCCAGTGCCGCCGCCCGACCGTCCACCCAGCCGTTGGCCGCGGCAGCGCTGATCATCGCGTACTCCCCGGAGACCTGATACGCCGCCACCGGCACCGGCGAGATCTCCGCTGCCGCGCGCACCACGTCCAGGTAGGCCATCGCGGGCTTGACCATCACGATGTCGGCTCCCTCATCGAGGTCGAGGTCGATCTCCCGCAGCGCTTCGCGGAAGTTGCCGCCGTCCTGCTGATACGTGCGCCGGTCGCCGGTCAAACCGGACCCGACCGCCTCTCGGAATGGACCGTAGAACGCCGATGCGAACTTCGCGGCATAGGCCAGGATGACCACGTCGGTGAATCCGGCGGCATCGAGTCCGTCCCGGATGGCGGCCACCTGACCGTCCATCATGCCGCTCGGTCCGACGACGTGGGCGCCCGACTTCGCCTGCGCAACAGCAAGTTTGGCGTATAGGACATTCGTGGCGTCGTTGTCGACCCGGCCATCCGAGTCGAGCACGCCGCAGTGGCCGTGGTCGGTGAACTCATCGAGGCAGGTGTCGGCCATCAACACCGTGGCGTCGCCGAGGTCCGCGGCGAGGTCACGCAGTGCCACGTTGAGGATCCCGTCCGGATGCACCCCGGCCGAGCCGGTGGCGTCGCGGTCCTGCTGTCGCGGTACGCCGAAGATCATCAGCCCGCCGACACCGGCGGCGACCGCGTCGGCGGCGGCCCGGCGCAGCGACTCCCTGGTGTGCTGAACCACCCCGGGCATGGACGCGATGGCACGGGGCTCGTCGATACCGTCGGCGACGAACATCGGCAGCACGAGATGACGTGGTTCCAACGAGGTCTGCGCGACCAGGCGGCGCAGGGCCGGGGTGGCGCGCAACCGCCGGGGGCGGTGCAACGACGTCAACAGCCGTTCACCCCTACCGGCGACGGGTCTTCTTGCGCGGCGGCGGCAATGCACCCTCGGCGCGCAACCGGGCGGCATGCTCGGCGAGCGCGTCGACGAGAGGGCCGACGGCCGCGGTCTCCGGCTGGACGTCGACGCGCAGGCCGAACTCGGCTGCGGTCTCCGCGGTCTTGGGACCGATGCAGGCGACGATCGTCCGGGTGTGCGGCTTTCCGGCGATGCCGACGAGGTTGCGCACCGTCGAGGAGGAGGTGAAGCAGACCGCGTCGAATCCGCCGGTCTTGATCATCTCCCTGGTCTCGGCGGCCGGCGGCGCGGCGCGCACCGTGCGGTAGGCGGTGACGTCCTCGATCTCCCAGCCGCGTTCCCGCAGACCCTCGGCGAGGGTCTCGGTGGCGATGTCGGCACGCGGCAGCAGCACCCGGTTCACCGGGTCGAAAACGCTGTCGAAGTCCGGGCATTCATCGAGCAGGCCGAGCGAGGACTG
>CAMCWJ010000174.1 GCA_945882475.1 Bifidobacterium breve | reverse complement strand
GGACCTGCGCGACCCGGGGCGGGCTGCCCTGCCGATCGCGGCCGCGATCGGCGGCATGGTGGTGCCGACCACGATCTTCGTCGCGTTCGCCTCGGCCGCAGGCGATGGGGCGTTGCGGGGGTGGGCGATCCCGACCGCCACCGACATCGCGTTCGCGGTAGCGGTGCTGGCGGTGATCTCCACCCACCTGCCGGCGGCACTGCGCACGTTTCTGCTGACTTTGGCGGTGGTCGACGACCTGCTCGCGATCACGGTGATCGCGATCTTCTACACCGACAAGATCAACATCGGCGCCCTGCTGCTGGCGCTGATTCCGCTGGCTCTGTTCACCGTCCTGGTGCAACGCCGGATCCGCTCCGGGTGGCTGCTCATCCCGCTGGCGATCCTGACCTGGGCGCTGGTTCACGAATCGGGGGTGCATGCCACGGTGGCGGGGGTGTTGCTCGGTTTCGCGGTTCCGGTACTGCTGCGCGAAGGCGAGTCCGGCCCGGGTCTGGCCGAGCAGTTCGAGCACCTGATGCGGCCGGTCTCGGCCGGATTCGCGGTGCCGGTGTTCGCCTTCTTCGCCGCCGGAGTGACCTTCGGCGGCTATGACGGTTTGGTGACCGCCCTGAGCAATCCGATCGCCCTGGGCGTCGTCGCCGGGCTGGTCGTGGGAAAGACCGTCGGAGTGTTCGGCACCACGCGGTTGCTGGCCGCGTTCACCCGCGCCAGCCTGGACAGCTCGCTGCGGTGGGTCGACGTCTTCGGCGTCTCGCTCCTGGCCGGCGTGGGATTCACGGTGTCGCTGCTGATCGGGGATTTGGCGTTCGGCTCGGATCCGGCCCGCCACGACATCGTCAAGGTCGCGGTGCTCACCGGATCACTGCTTGCGGCGGTCCTGGCGGCGGTCGTTCTACGGATCCGCAACCGGCACTACCGGGCGGTGTTCGAACTCGAGACCGCCGATCCCGACCACGACGGTGTGCCAGACGTCTATCTGCCGCAACACGACGGTCGCGGTGCCGGTGCGTAGAATGGTCGAATGCTTGAACAGCTCCGTGGACCGGCTGATCTGGCGCACCTTTCGCAGGATGAGCTGACCGATCTCGCGTTCGAGATCCGGCAGTTCCTCATCCACAAGGTCGCTGCCACCGGCGGACACCTCGGACCCAACCTCGGTGTGGTCGAACTCACTCTCGCGTTGCACCGGGTGTTCGACTCACCCCACGACCCGATCATCTTCGACACCGGCCATCAGGCGTATGTGCACAAGATGCTGACCGGCCGCGCCGCCGACTTCGACACCTTGCGATCCAAGGGCGGTCTCTCGGGTTATCCATCGCGAGCCGAGAGCGACCACGACTGGGTGGAATCCAGCCACGCCTCGGCGGCGCTGTCGTACTCCGATGGGTTGTCCAAGGCGTTCGAGTTAACCGGCCAGCGCAACCGGCACGTGGTGGCGGTCGTCGGGGATGGCGCACTGACCGGCGGGATGTGCTGGGAGGCGCTGAACAACATCGCGTCCGCCAAACTGCCGGTGGTCATCGTCGTCAACGACAACGGCCGCAGTTACGCCCCGACCATCGGCGGCCTCGCCGATCATCTGGCCGGCCTGCGACTGCAACCGGGCTACGAGAAGTTCCTGGAGCGGGGCCGGGTTGCGGTGCGGGGTGTGCCCGTGGTCGGCGAGATCTGCTACCAGGCCATGCACAGCGTCAAGGCGGGCATCAAGGACGCTTTGCAGCCCCAGGCGATGTTCTCCGATCTGGGTTTGAAGTACGTCGGCCCGATCGACGGCCACGACGAACACGCGGTGGAGAACGCACTGCGGCATGCCCGCGAATTCAACGGCCCGGTGATCGTGCACGTCGTCACCCGCAAGGGCATGGGTTACGCGCCCGCGGAGAACGACGAGGCCGAACAGATGCACGCCTGCGGCATCATCGACCCCGAGACCGGGTTGGCGACCAAGGCCTCGGCACCCGGCTGGACGTCGGTGTTCTCCGATGCGTTGATCGCCTACGCAGCCAAGCGCCGCGACATCGTGGCCATCACCGCGGCGATGCCGGGCCCGACCGGCCTGGCGGCGTTCGGGGAGCGCTACAAGGACCGACTGTTCGACGTCGGCATCGCCGAACAGCACGCGATGACCTCGGCGGCGGGCCTGGCGATGGGCGGCCTGCACCCGGTGGTGGCCGTCTACTCGACGTTCCTCAACCGGGCGTTCGACCAGATCATGATGGACGTCGCCCTGCACAAGCTTCCGGTGACCATGGTGCTGGACCGGGCCGGTGTCACCGGCAACGACGGCGCCAGCCACAACGGCATCTGGGATCTGTCGATGCTCAACATCGTGCCCGGGATCCGGGTCGCAGCGCCGCGTGATGGCGAGCGGCTGCGCGAGGAACTCGGAGAAGCGCTGGAGATCAGCGACGGCCCGACCGCCATCCGGTTCCCCAAAGGCGAAGTGGGAGCCGATATCCCGGCACTGGAACGAGTCTCGGGCATCGACGTTCTGGCTCGCCCCGCAGAGGGCCTCACGTCGGATGTGCTGCTGATCGCGGTGGGATCGTTCGCGTCGATGGCACTCAAGGTCGCCGAACGGCTGCGCAATCAGGGCATCGGAGTGACAGTGGTCGACCCGCGCTGGGTGCTGCCGGTGCCAGAGGCGCTGGCCCCACTGGCCCGCGCCCACAAACTGGTCATCACCTGTGAGGACAGCGGAGTGCGTGGCGGGGTGGGCTCAGCGGTGTCGGCCGCGTTGCGGGCCGCCGACATCGACGTCCCATGCCGGGACGTGGGCGTGCCGCAACGCTTCCTCGACCACGCCACCCGCGCCGAGATCCTCGCCGAGGTGGGTCTGACCGAACGCAACATCGCCCGGCAGGTCACCGGATGGGTGGCCGCCCAGGGCGCACTCGAGGAATCAGAGTCCCAGCGGGTCGACTGACTCCGGGCCCGCTGCAGCCGGGTCTGCTGAAGCGGGGCCGCCCGGCGCGGCCGCAACGAGGGCCCCGGCCAGTGTCGGAACCACCAGATCGCGCTGCCAACTCCGCGCCCCGGCCTCGCGCAGATAGGCGTCCACCGTGGCCGGGACGTCGCTGCCGCCGGCCCAGTCCCAGCACAGTCGGCGCACCAGGTCCGGTGACACCAGGTTCTCGGTGGGGACGGCTACCCGCTGAGAAAGTTCCGTCAGCGCTGACCGCGCCGCCTCCAGTGCCGCCGCGGCCTCGGGCTTGCGTTTGGCCCACCGCATCGGCGGTGGCGGGCCGATCTGGGGTTCGGCGAGTTCGGGCAGCTCGGTGAGCCGGCGGGCCGCGTCGAGGGCGTCCAGCCAGACCTGAGCGGAGCGACGCTGATTGTGACCGCTGAAGATTGGCAGCGCGGTGAGGTCTGTCACGGTTGCGGGATCGGCGAGTGCGGCGGCGATGATGGCCGAGTCGGGCAGGATCCGTCCCGGGGCGATGTCGCGGCGGCGGGCGATCTGATCTCGCACGGTCCACAATTCGCGCACCGCCGCCAGCCCGGCGCGGGTCTTCACCTTGTGCAGTCCCGATGTCCGGCGCCAGCGATCCCGCCTGGTGGGCACGCTGTCAAGAAGGCGCTGATACTCGAATTCCTCTGCGGCCCAAGCGGTCTTGTCTTGTTCGGCAAGAACGTCGTTGATCGCAGCGCGTAACTCGATGAGAACCTCGACGTCGAGAGCGGCGTAGTTGAGCCAGGCGTCCGGCAGTGGGCGCTTGGACCAGTCCGCGGCGCCATGCCCCTTCGCCAGTCCCAGGCCCAGCAGGCGTTGCACCATGGCTGCCAGGTTCACCCGGTCGAAGCCGGCCAGTCGCCCGGCGAGTTCGGTGTCGTAGAGCGCCGGCGGTCGCAGGCCGACTTCGGCCAGGCAGGGCAGGTCCTGATCGGCGGCATGCAGGATCCATTCGTCGTCGGCCAGTACCTCGGCCAGTGGTGCCAGGACGTCGATCGGACTGCCGCCGTGATTCACCGGATCGATCAGGACCGTTCCTGCGCCGGTGCGGCGGATCTGGATCAGGTAGGCCCGGTTGGAGTACCGGAAGCCCGACGCGCGCTCGGCATCGACAGCGAACGGCCCGCGGCCGGAGGCCAGTTTGGCTGCCGCCCTGGCAATTTCGTCGGTGCTGATCGAGACGTCCGGGACGCCCTCCGCCGGGGCGAGTAGTGGAATCGGTTCGGGACCGTCCGCCTCTGGGCCGGAGTCGTCGGGTTGCGACATCTCAGGCGCGGGAACGCGAACTCAGGTCGGTGATTCCGGCAGGCGGCAGACCGGCCGCGTGCTCGAGAACCTCGCAGAACGCCTCGACGTGCGTTCCGAGTGCCAGGGTGGTCGCGGTCCAGGAGGCCCGCAACTCAAGCTGATGGGCCCGTGGCGGACCGGAGATGTCGCCGTAGCGGACCGAGGTGGTGGCGGTGACGGTTCCGCCGAGTGCCGTGACGTGCTCGGCCCGGGCCTCCAGAGCGTCGACGAGCCAACTCCACGCGACCTCCGGCAGCAGTGGGTCGACGGCCTCGGTGGAATCCAGGTCTGCCTGGATGAACGCCACTAGGCGCATGGTGCCGTCCCAGGCGTCGGCACCGTCGGGGTCGTGCAACAGGATGAGGCGGCCGAAGGCGTCGCCCTCGGAGGTTTCCGGCACGACCGCGTGTTCGTCGCGCTTGACCTCGGCGCCGAGCGCATAGCTGTACGGCGCGAGCCGTTGGGGCGGGCGGATCGGGCCTAACTCGATCTCCGCGCGCACTCCGGCGGCATTCATCGCCGCCACGGCCTCGCGGAATTCAGCAGGCTCCGCAATGGTCACTGAACTCACGCTAGCCGCACCGGGCAGGGGGGTCGGTCAGGCGCGCCGTGCCATCCGTGCCGGGCGGTTGCCGCCGTGACAACGCCGACCATCCGCGTTACGCGGTGGCCGTGACAACATTGACCGGTGAGCACCCGTCGCCACCTCCCTGATTCGCCGTATCTGGCGGCCGCGACCGGCCGTAAGCCTGCCGGCGTCCCGGTCTGGTTCATGCGGCAGGCCGGCCGTTCGCTACCGGAGTACCGCGCATTGCGCGCCAAGAACACCATGATGCAGGCCTGCTTTGATCCCGAGTTGATCTGCGAGATCACCCTGCAACCGGTGCGCAGGCACGGGGTCGACGCGGCGATCCTGTTCTCCGACATCGTTGTCCCATTGCGCGGCGCCGGCATCGAGTTGGACATCGTCCCCGACGTCGGTCCAGTGATTGCCCATCCGGTGCGCACCGCTGCGGACGTGAGTGCCATCGGGCCGCTTCGGCGCGAGCGTGTCAGTGCAGTAGCCGACGCCGTCGGACTCCTCGTCGCGGAGCTTGGCGAGGTGCCGCTGATCGGATTCGCCGGTGCGCCGTTCACCCTGGCGTCCTACCTGGTCGAAGGCGGCCCGTCGAAGCTGCACGAGCGCACCAAGACGATGATGCTTTCCGAGCCCGCGACCTGGCATGCGCTGATGGACGTGCTCACCGACATGACCATCGATTTCCTGCGGGTACAACTCGAGGCCGGGGTGGATGCCATCCAGTTGTTCGACTCGTGGGCCGGCACGCTGTCGCTGGCCGACTATCGCAGCCATGTGCTGCCGCATAGCTCCCGGGTGTTCGCGGCGGTCGCCGATCACGGCGTGCCGATGACCCACTTCGGCGTCGGCACCGCCGAACTGCTGGGTTCGATGGCGCAGGCGGTGGCCGGCCACGGCGCGCCGGCCGTGGTGGGGGTGGACTGGCGGACCTCGCTGGCCGACGCGGCCGGGCGGGTCGATCCGGGACTGGCGTTGCAGGGCAACCTCGATCCGGTGGTGCTGCTGGCCGGCTGGCCGGTGGTCGAGACGGCGGCCCGGGCGGTGGTTGACGACGGCCGGCGGGCGGTCGAGGCCGGTGCCGGCGGTCACATCTTCAACCTCGGCCACGGTGTGCTGCCGCCGACCGATCCGAGCCTGCTGACCGACCTGGTGGCCCTGGTGCACTCGCTGTGAGCGAGGGGGAGTCCAGCAGCAGCGGCTCCACGTATTGCATTGTGGGTGGCGGCATTTCGGGACTCGTCGCGGCCTACCGAATCCGCGCTGCGGTGGGCGCGGACGCCACCATCGAGGTGTTCGACCCGGCCGACCGGCTCGGTGGCGTGCTGCGCACCGAAGACCTGGCCGGACAGCCGGTGGACGTCGGCGCCGAGGCGTTCATCGCGCGGCGCCCCGAAGTGCCGGCACTGCTGGCAGAACTGGGCATCGCCGATCGC
>CAMCWJ010000173.1 GCA_945882475.1 Bifidobacterium breve | reverse complement strand
CGAGCGGTGTCGGTCATGGTCCGCTTCGCGGCGCCTGCCGCGGCCGCCCGCGCGCCAGAGTCCGCAGCCCGACGCGGCCCCGCCGGGCGCGACGTCGCACCACCCGGTGAGCGGCCCGCCGAGGTCGCGGCGGTGCCACCGTCGGATGCGGCGCCAGCCGAGGACCTCGCCGAGGAGGAGGGTCCGGCCGCGGTAGACGTTTCATCGGCGTGAGCGGCTCCGGCACCAGCCAGCGCTAGCCCCACACCCAGCGCGCCCGCCCCCAGCCAGGCATAGGGCTGCCGGCGGCGCGTATTCCGTTGTGCACCTGACGTTTTCACCATTGTTGCTCCCCGGGTAAAGACCATTGTCGATATTTGTTGTGACGATATGTAAGCCGATGGCCAGAGGGGATCCCTGCAGTTGAACTCTGGGTTACGTGAACTCAAAGATTTACCCACGAAGGGCCTGTGGATAGCTGAACCCGCCGCGCAGGCGTTGATGTCACAGTCGCTTTCGTGCGCTACTGCCTGGACCCCGCCCTGCCGGTGCTGCTGCGCCCCGACGGAGCGGTGCAGATCGGGTGGAACCCGCGCCGCGCCGTCCTGGTGCGGCCACCCGATGGACTGAGCCCGACCGCGCTGGCCGGGGTGCTGCGCGCGATGGCGGTGCCGATGCGACGGCCCGACCTACACCGGCTGGCGCTGACCCGCGGCCTGCGCGACACTGCGGCGTTCGACGAGGTGCTGTCGGCGCTGATCGAGCGCAGGGTGCTGCGCGACGGCGGCCGGGAGGCGACCGGGCGCACCCTGTCGATCCGGGTGCACGGCGCCGGACCGCTGTCGGACTTGATCGCCGAGGGCCTGCGCTGCTCGGGGGCGCGGGTGGGCCGCAGCAGCCACGCCAATGCCGCGGGCGCACCGGCCGGGGTGGACCTGGTGGTGCTGGCCGACTACCTGACCACCGACCCGCGACTGCGGCGCGATCTGCACGCCGCCCGGGTGGCGCACCTGCCGGTGCGGGTGCGCGACGGCGCCGGACTGGTGGGTCCGCTGGTGATCCCGGGGGTAACGAGTTGCCTGGGCTGCACCGACCGGTACCGCACCGACCGCGACGCGGCCTGGCCGGCACTGGCCGCCCAGTTGCGCGAGGCCACCGGCAACGCCGAGCGGCCCACCGTGCTGGCCACCGCGGCGCTGGCGCTGGGCCAGGTGCACCGGATCATCGCCGCCGTGCGCACCGGTGAGCGCGGCGCTCCCCCGGCAACGCTGAACACCACCTGGGAACTCGACGCCGTGGCGCAGTCGATCTCGGCCCGGCGCTGGCCACGGCACCCGCTGTGCGGGTGCTGATGTGTGATTGGCGACACGGCGTTCCGACCATCGCCGTCGGTCAGGGATGATGGGCCTGTGGCCGATGACATCAAGCGCGGACGAACCGCCCGCAATGCCAAGCTGGCCAGCCTGCCGGTCGGGATCGCCGGGCGGGCCGCACTGGGCTTGGGCAAGCGGCTGACCGGCAAGTCCAAGGACGACGTCAACGCCGAACTGATGGAGAAGGCCGCCAACCAGCTGTTCAACGTGCTCGGTGAGCTCAAGGGCGGCGCGATGAAGGTGGGCCAGGCGCTGTCGGTGCTCGAGGCCGCCATCCCCGAGGAGTTCGGCGGGCCCTACCGGGAGGCGCTGACCAAGCTGCAGAAGGACGCCCCGCCGATGTCGGCGGAGAAGGTGCACCGGATGCTCGACGGGCAGCTGGGCACCAAGTGGCGCGCGCGGTTCTCCTCGTTCGACGACACCCCGGTGGCCTCGGCCAGCATCGGCCAGGTGCACAAGGGCGTGTGGGCCGACGGCCGCGAGGTGGCCGTCAAGATCCAGTACCCCGGGGCTGATGAGGCGCTCCGCGCCGACCTGAAGACGATGCGGCGGATGACCAGCGTGCTCAAGCAACTCGCGCCGGGCGCGGACGTGCAGAGCGTGGTCGACGAACTCATCGAGCGCACCGAGATGGAACTGGACTACCGGCTGGAGGCCAACCACCAGCGGGCGTTCGCCAAGGCCTACGCCGACGACCCGCACTTCGTGATCCCGAAGGTCGTCGGCAGCGCGCCGAAGGTGATGGTGACCGAGTGGATCGACGGCGTGGGGATGTCGAAGATCATCCGCGAGGGCACCACCGACGAGCGGGACCTCTGCGGCACAAGGCTTTTCGAGCTGACCTTCGGTGCGCCGGCGCGGGTCGGGATGATGCACGGCGACGCCCACCCGGGGAACTTCATGCTGATGCCCGACGGCCGGATGGGCGTGATCGACTTCGGCGCGGTGGCGCCACTGCCCGGCGGGCTGCCCGTCGAACTGGGCACGATGATGCGGCTGGCGCAGCAGAAGAACTACGACCTGCTGCTGCCGGCGATGGAGAAGATCGGTTTCATCCAGCCCGGCGAACAGGTGTCGGTCGCCGATATCGACGACATCCTGCGCCAGTACGTCGAGCCGATCGAGGTCGAGGTCTTCCACTACACCCGCAGGTGGCTGCAAAAGCAGGCCGCCGACAACATGGAACGCTCAGCCCAGCAGATCAAGATGGCCCGCCAGATGGACCTGCCCCCCATGCTGGCCATCCCACTGCGGGTCATCGCCTCGGCGGTGGCGATCTCGGCGCAGCTCGACGCCCACGTGCCGATGCGCGCGCTGACCACCGAGTTGATTCCCGGGTTCGCCGAACCTGCGTAAGCGTGGCGAAGACCGAACTTCCCGGTCAGGAGCCTCAGGAACAAAGTGCTATCGTGTAGCACATGGAGCAGATCGGCGTGCGGGAACTCCGCCAGAACGCGAGCCAGTACCTAAGCCGGGTCGCAGCTGGCCAGGAGTCGATCGAGATCACCGACCGCGGCCGGCCCATCGCTCGTCTCGTTCCGATCACCAACGATGACTGGGCGAACATGATCGCCGCCGGCGAAATCGCTCCAGCCGATCCCGGCATCGACGTTCGCGACATCGAACCCCTCGCCGTTGACGTCGACGCCTCTGAGATTCTGCGGGGACTTCGAGAGCACGAGCGTTGAAGATCTATCTCGACACCTCTGCACTAATCAAACTCGTTGTTGCAGAGCATGAATCACCTGCGCTGCGGACCTATCTCGGTGAACTTCCCACTGACACATTGTTTACTGCGGCACTCACCCGCACCGAACTGATCCGCGCGGCCCGCCGCATCAGTGCGATCGCTGTCACCGAGGCGCGCCGCGTTCTCGCCGGCCTCGCCACCGTGAACCTCACTGCCACGCTCCTCGATGCCGCCGCCAACCTCGATCCACCCTTGCTGCGCAGCCTCGACGCCATCCACCTAGCCGCAGCCCAGCGTGCCGGTACCGAACTGCGTGCCGTGGTCACTTACGACGCGCGAATGTCCGACGCGGCGAGGGCCCTCGCAATACCCGTCGTCGGACCAACCTGAAACCACGCCGCGCTAGTCCGCGGCGCGTACCGCAACGTCCTCGACGGGCTGCTCGCGGTGCAGCAGTTCGCGCACCGACGGCCGTGATCCGTAGGGCTGCAGCATCGAACTGGCCGGGCGGGGCCGGACCTTCAGCGGCCACCAGAACCAGCGGCCCAGCAGCGCGGCGATCGACGGCGTCATGAACGACCGCACGATCAGGGTGTCGAAGAGCAGGCCGATGCCGATGGTGGTGCCGATCTGGCCCAGCACCATCAGCTCACCGAAGATGAAGCCGCACATGGTGAATGCGAAGACCAGCCCGGCCGCGGTCACCACCGACCCGGTGCCGGCCATCGTCCGGATCAGCCCGGTGTTCAGCCCCGCGCCGATCTCCTCCTTGAGCCGCGAGACCACCAGCAGGTTGTAGTCCGACCCCACCGCCAACAAGATGATGATCGCCAGCGCCAGCACGATCCAGTACAACTCGATGCCCAGCAGGTGCTGCCAGATCAGCACCGACAGCCCAAACGATGCGCCCAGCGACAACACGACCGTGCCCACGATCACCAGCGCGGCCACCACGCTGCGGGTGACGAACATCATGATCAGCAGGATCAGGCTGATCGCGGCGATGACGACGATGTACAGGTCGTATTTCGCCATGTCCCGAGCGTCCTTGAAGCCTGAGGCGGTGCCGGCGATGTAGATGCTCGACCCGGCCAGCGGGGTGCCCTTGAGCGCTTCTGTCGCGGCCTGGCGGATCGGGTCGATGTGCGAAATGCCTTCCGGCGTAGCCGGATCGCCGTCGTGGGTGATGATCATCCGGGCGGCCTTGCCGTCGGGTGAGAGGAACAGTTTCATGCCGCGCTTGAACTCGGAGTTGTCGAACACCTCCGGGGGGAGATAGAACGTGCTGTCGTCCTTGGATTCGTTGAAGGCTCGGCCCATCGCGTCGGAGTTCTTCAACGCCTCCGCGGACTGCGCCAGGAGCCCCGACTGGGTGGCGGCGTTGCTCTCGACGAGTGCCTTATTGCGTTCCTGGGAGGCGATCTGGTCCGGGACTAGCGCCATCTGCTCGGGGATCAGCGCCAGCAGTTGGGGTTGCAGGGCGTTGAGCCGGTCGAGGCTTGCGGTGACCTGATCGAACTGATCGGTCAGCGCGTCCACACTGTCGAGGGCGTCGAACAGCGAGCGGACCGTCGAACACAGCGGGATGTCGAAACAGTGCGGCTCCCAATAGAAATAGTTCTTGATGGGGCGGAAGAAGTCATCGACGTAGGCGATCTTGTCGCGCAACTCCTTGATCTGCGCGGAGGTCTCCCGGAAGGCCGTCACCTGCTCATCGGTGGCTGCGGTGGCCTGTTGCTGGAGGTCGTATTGGCGCTCCTGCAGCGCGTACTGCTTCTGCAGCAGGGTGATCGAGGTGTTGATCTCTGCGATCTGCTTGACCAGATCATCAGCGCGAGCCTGCTGGAACGGCAGGTTCTCCAGCTGCGTCGAACTTTGCACGCTCATCTGGAAACCCAGTGACGTGTTATCAAACGGGGTGCCCAACGGCCGGGTGATGGACTGCACCATCGCCACACCCGGCGTCCGGACGACCGCCTTGGCGATCCGTTCCAGCACGATCATGTTGGCCGGGGTCCGCAGATCGCGGTCGGTCTCGACCATCAGTACTTCTGGATTGAGCCGGGCGGCCGAGAAGTGCCGTTCGGCGGCGGCGTAGCCGACCTTCGCCGGCGCCCAGTCCGGCTGATACTGGCGGGCGTCGTAGTTGGTCTTATAGCCGGGCAGGGCGAGCAGACCGATCAGTGCCACCGCGATCGAGGCGACCAGGACGGGCCCGGGCCACCGCACGATCGCGGTGCCGATGCGCCGCCACCCGCGGGTCCGCATGGCCCGCTTGGGGTCGAACAATCCGATGTGGCTGCCCATGGTGATGACCGCGGGCGTCAGGGTCAACGAGCCCACCAGGGTGACCAGGACACCCAGGCCAGCCGGGATGCCCAGGCTGTTGAAGTACGGCGTACGGGTGAAGATCAGACAGAACACCGCCGCGGCGACCGTCAGGCCCGAGCCGATGATCACGTGCGCGGTGCTGCGGTACATCGTGTAGTAGGCCGCTTGGCGGTCCTCGCCGTTCTGCCGCGCTTCCTGGTAGCGGCCGAGCAGGAATATCGCGTAATCGGTTGCCGCAGCGACGCAAAGCAGGGTCAGCAGGTTGGTCGCATACGTCGACAGCGGGATAATGCCGATGTGGCCCAGGAAGGCGACGATGCCGCGGGCGGCGGCCACCTGGATCGCGACCGCGACCAGGGTGAGCAGAGCGGTGACGATGGACCGGTAGACGATCAACAGCATCAACCCGATCACCCCGAAGGTGAGCGCGGTGACCTTGATGTGACTGCCCTCGCCCACCGAGAACTCATCGGCGACCAGTGCCGCCGGCCCGCTCACGTACGCCTTGATCCCGGCGGGTGACGGGGTGTCGGCCACGATCTCGCGGACGGCGGTGACGGATTCGTTGGCCACACTGCTGCCGGCGTCACCGGCCAGGTACGCCTGGATGAGAGCAGCCTTGCCATCGTTGCTTTGCGAACCCGCCGCGGTCAGCGGATCACCCCAGAAGTATTGGACGTGCTGCACGTGTTCGGTGTCGGCCCGCAATTCCGCGACGAGCACGTCGGCGAACCGGTGAGCCTCGGCGCCCAGCGGCTGCTCGCCTTCGAGCACGATCGTGATCAAGCTGTCGGAGTCGTACTCGCCGAACACCTGTCCCACCCGCTTGGCCGCGATGAGCGTCGGCGAATCCTTGGCGCTCTGAGCGACGTTGTGGATCCTCCCGACCTCTTCCAGCGGCGGAATCAG
>CAMCWJ010000172.1 GCA_945882475.1 Bifidobacterium breve | reverse complement strand
GCGCGATCTCGAATTCCTGGGTGGTCAGGTTGTAGCGCCAGCCGACCATGGCGGCGTTGCGGTCGGGTTCCAGTGGCGTGAAAGTGATTCCGGTGAACTTGTTCCAGTCGTACTGGTCGACGTCCTTGAGGTCATACGCGGAGTCCGTGGTGAAGGTGCCGGTGCCGACCGTCTCCCTGATGAACAAGCCGGAGCTGTTCGGGATGGCGAAGTGCGTTCCCTTGTAGATGGTGATCTGCCGGCCACGGGGGTCGCAACCGAGTAGCTGCGTCAGCCAGTTCGACACCGGGCCCGCGGTCGTCTGCTTTGACAGCACCGCGCGGCGGGGCGCAGCAACGGCGGCTACTGGCGTCGACGACACAGCCGACACGGGGACCGGCTGCTCAGGTGCGACCGGTGCAGCACTGACAGACGCGCGCACCGTTCGCGCGGGTGTCATCAGAGCGGCGGCCGGTTTCGGTTCCGCGATGGATCTGGCAGCGTTGCGCGACGAATGCGGGGTCGACTGCGGGATCGACGATGCCGCCCGGGGCCCGCGGTTGACGGCCGGCCGGGCCGTGCGTTCCCCGGCCGCCTCGACGCGGGCTGATGAACTCGGCGCATCGGCCGAATCCGCCCACGCGGTCGCGGCCAATCCGGTGGCCACCCCCGCTCCGACGCCCAGCGCCACCGCCAGACCACCGACCCGCGCAACCGAAAACGACACCATTCTCGAAGCATATCGGCCTGCGATTTACCCGGCTCGGCTCTCGCCGACGGATTTGGTGTTCATGCACCACAGACGGTATTTTTGGAGTGCCCCAAAACACAGAAAGCGCCGACCATGAGCACCCGTTACCGGACCCGTGCCGCCCGGCCGCACAGCGGTCTACGCACCCGGCGACTGGTTCGTCCGGTCGCAGGCCAGTGCTTCGAGATCGTTCTCAGTGTGGAACCCGGCCGCTGGCTGATTCGCGTTCCGGAGATCAACGCCACCGCCGAGGCGCCCACCCGCGCGGCCGTAGAACTCGCGGCGCGGGAATGCATCGCGGCGCGCACCGGGATCCCGATCGGATACATCTCGGTCTGGGTCCGCGACTAACTCACCCACCGGTGGCGACCGGCCGGTCGGCCTCCGCGCTCCATTGCGACCACGACCCCGCGAACAGCGCCGCATCGACTCCGGCGGCGCACAACCCGGCCACCACCACCGCTGCGGTGATCCCCGAACCGCAGTAGACGCCGGCCGAGTCCCCCACTCCCCGCTCGGCGAGCAACGCTCGGATCTCTTTGTCGGCCAGAAACGTTCCGTCACCGTCGAGCAATGCTGTGCTGGGTAGGTTGCGCGCCCCGGGAATGTGGCCGGCCACCGGATCCACCGGTTCGACCTCGCCGCGGAAGCGTTCCGGTGACCGGGCATCGAGAAGCGTGGGCGCGCGGCCCTCGGCGACCTGATCGGCGGTCAGCGTCGCCCGCGCACCGTGGTAGAGGTCAACGTGAGGGACGCTGACGTCACCCGGTACCGGTGTCGGCACGCCGGACTGCAGTGCTCCCCCGGCCGCCGTCCACGCACTCAGCCCGCCGTCGAGGATGCGCACACCGGGAATCCCGGCCGCTGTCAGCACCCACCAGGCACGGGCGGAACCTGCCCGATTCCAGTCGTCATAGACCACCACCGGCTGATCGCGCCGGATACCCCAGCGCCGTGCGGCGGCCTGCAGATCCGACCCCGACGGCAACGGGTGCCGCCCGCGGCCGGTGCGAGAATGGTCGCTGAGTTCATCCTCCAGTGACACATAGACCGCACCCGGCAGGTGCCCGGCCAGATAGGCCGGGCGGCCGTCGGGTTCGTCGAGCCTCCAACGAACGTCGAGGATCGCAGGGGATCGGCCGGCGGCGAGCAGGTCGAGCAACTCCCCCACGCCGACCAAGACCTCAGCGCGGCGGCTCATGCCGGGCCGCCGAAGTCGATCTGCGCCGCCGGGTTGGCGATCGCGGTGACCATGCCGGTTCCGAACGGGCCGGCATCATCGAAGAGAGTCGCGCTGCCGACCGAGATGCCGTCGGCACACCAGTGCGAATCCGCCTGCACGCCAATGTAATCCCCGAGCGGCAGCCGGGACAGTGCCGTCGTGAGATCGCCGTTGATGTAGCCGATGCCCCGGGTGCCGAGGTTGGTCACCAGGCTGGTGGCCTCCGAGGCGACCACGGTGCGCACGAAGGGGCTCGCCGCCTCACCGGCCACCACGTCAATGGTCCGGTGGTACACACGCTTGCGAGAAGTGTTCTGGTGCACCGCGCCGTCCGGGTCCCAGCCGACGTCGTCGCTCCCGACGAAATACACCGCGCCCTGCACACCGGCCGGTGGGGTGAACTCCGCCTGACCAACCCACTCCAGGCCGGGTGGCGGTTGCGATGTTCGGTACTGCACCATCGTGGCGCGGGCGACCACCTCCTCGCCCTGCAGCACATCGCACTCGGTGTTGCGGATGCGTCGGCCGTCCCGCACCAGTCGAGTCCGCACGACGGTCGGAACCCGACGGGCGGCCTTGAACAACTCGGCGGTGAACCTGGTGGGCTGCAACCCGTCCGCGCCGTACTCATGTTCGAGAACCCGCGCCGCCAGTCCCACGAGCGCGGGGCCGTTGAGTTGGTCATCGCCCCATCGGCCCAGCGCGTATTGGGTCGGCTCGAAGAAGCCGTGTCCGTCGGGTATGAAGTGCGCCGGGGCGTTGACCACCCGGGAATACTCGCACAGGCCCGGGGACCCGGCAGCCGACGAGATTTCTTAGCCAGCATAATCAACACGGTGTCGAGTCGCGGTGCTGCAGGCGGTAACCCTCGACTCGTAGCCACCATGAGTGTGGTCGTGCTGACGGTCGCCGTGTTGCAGACCGCCGTGGTTCCGATCCTCGCGGTGATGGCCCGCCAACTCAACGCCTCCTCGGTCGCCGTCAGTTGGACGGTCACCGCCAACCTGCTGGCTGCCGCCTCCACCACCCCTCTGCTCGGCCGGCTCGCCGACCTGCACACCAAGAAGCGGGTCCTGCTGGCGGTGGTGGCCGTCGTCCTGGCCGGGTCGGTGCTCGCGGCGACGACCACGTCGCTACCGCTGCTGATCTTCGCGCGGGTGCTGCAGGGCGCGTCGTTCGCGCTGTATCCGATCGGGGTGTCGATCCTGCGCGAGGAGTTGCCCACCGAGCGCCTGATGGGTGCCCTGGCGGTGCTGTCGGCGGTGCTGGGCTTCGGCGGCGGCATGGGACTGGTGATCACCGGCCTGCTGATGCGCAACGACGCCGACTACCACCGGGTGTTCTGGTTCACGACGGCGTTCTCGTTGGTGGTACTGGTCGCCGTGATTGCCGTCGTTCCGACTCGGCCGCGCAGCGCCGCTGGCACGGTGGACTGGGCCGGCGCGGCGGGCCTGGCGGTGGGGCTATCCCTGTTGCTGCTGACCATCACCCAGGCCACCGATTGGGGGTGGACGTCCGCGAGAACCATCGGCGGCGGACTCGGTGCCGCGGCCACCCTGTCACTGTGGTGGTGGTGGGAGCGGCGCTGCGCGCAGCCCTTGGTGTCCACCAGCATGCTGACCCGCCGGCCGATCCTGCTGACCAACATCGCCACCGTGGCAGTGGGAATGGGCTTGTACTTCGGATTCCTCGGGTTGACCGGCCTGGTGCAGGCTCCGACCGCCGGCGGGTACGGGTTCGGCGCCACCGTGTTGCGGGCCAGCGTGGTGTTCCTGCTTCCCGGAGCGCTCATCGGCTTCATCACCGCGTTGATCAGCGGCCGCTACATCGACCGCTTCGGTGCCCGGGCGGTTCTGGTGGCGGGCGCAGCCACCGGTATCGTCGGCTTCGCCCTGCTGGCCGTCGGCCACGCCGAATCCTGGCAGGTCATCGGCGCCAGCCTGTTGGTCAATGTCTACATCAGTCTGGCCTACGGGGCGCTGCCCGCACTGGTTGTCGGAGAGGTCGAGGCGGGTGAAACGGGTGTCGCGACGTCCATGAACGCGATCGCCCGCACCGTCGGCGCCTCGGCCGCCGCCGCAATCGTCGCAGTATTGTTGAGCCGCAACACAAACGGCTATCCCCCGGAGAGCAGCTTCACGATCATCTTCGCCCTCGGCGCGGCGACCGGACTGATCGCGATGCTGCTGATCGGTGCCAGTCGTCCGAGGTTGCGTCCGATCAAGACCGTGGACGAATTGACCGATTCACGAGCAATGAACCATGAATGGGGATAACGCGATGACCCGTGACGAAGAATCTCAGTTCGACGAAACCGTCGACGTCATTGTCGCCGGTTCCGGCGGTGGCATCACGGGCGCCTATACGGCTGCGCGCGAAGGACTCTCGGTGGCACTGCTGGAGGCGACCGACAAGTTCGGCGGCACCACCGCGTACTCCGGCGGCGGCGGCATGTGGTTTCCGTGCAACGCCGTCCTGCGCCGCGCGGGCAGCGACGACACCATCGAGTCGGCACTGACCTACTTCCACGCGGTCGTCGGGGAGCGCACGCCTCGCGAGTTGCAGGACACCTATGTCCGCGGTGGCGCGACACTGATCGATTACCTGGAAGCCGACGAAAACTTCGACTTCACCGTGCTGCCGTGGCCGGATTATTACGGCGCGGCACCGCAAGCCCGCCTCGACGGCCTGCGGCACGTCGTAGCCACACCGCTGCCCGCGGAGCGCCTCGGTGATGACGCAGACCTCGTCCGCGGTCCGCTGGACAACGAGTGGTTCGGCACTCCCACACCCGAGGAACTGACCGGCGGACGGGCCCTGATCGGTCGATTCCTCATGGCACTGCGCAGGTTCCCCGCGGCGACACTGCACCGCAACAGCGAACTGGTGGACCTCATCGTCTCCGACGGTGCGGTGATCGGGGCGGTGGCGCGCCGCAATAACGAGCAGGTGCGCATTCGCGCCCGCCGGGGTGTGCTGCTCGCGGCCGGCGGCTTCGAGCGCAACGCTGCGATGCGGACGGAATTCGGGGTTCCGGGTCGTGTCGAAGACAGCCTGGGCGCGCCCGACAACACCGGCTTGGCACACAGCGCGGCGATCCGGGCCGGAGCCGCCACCGATCTGATGGATCAGGCGTGGTGGTCCCCCGGGCTCATCCACCCGGGTCGCGGCGCGGCATTCGCGCTGTGGTTCGCCGGCGGAATCTTCGTCAACCGGGACGGCCGGCGGTTCGTCAACGAGTCCGCGCCGTATGACCGCATCGGCCGGGAGATCATCGCAGAGACGGCCGCCGGACGGCTGACGCAGCCGTTCTGGATGATCTACGACGACCGCCGCGGCGTGGTGCCGCCGGTGAAGGCCACCAACGTCTCGTTGAGCGACACAGAAAGCTACGTCGCCGCCGGACTGTGGCACACCGCCGACACGGTGGCCGAGTTGGCCGAGATCATCGCCGTGCCCGCCGATGTCCTCACCGCGACCATCGACCGCTTCAACGATATGGTCGCTGCCGGGGCAGACACCGACTTCGGCCGCGGCGACGAGGCCTACGACCGGGCTTTCTCACGGGGTAAAGCACCCCTGGTCCCCATCGATACCCCACCGTTTCACGCCGCGGCCTTCGGATTGTCCGACCTCGGCACCAAGGGCGGCCTGCGCACCGACACCCACGCGCGGGTCCTGAACGCCGACGGAGCGCCGATCCCCGGCCTCTACGCCGCCGGCAACACCATGGCCGCGGTCAGTGGGATGACCTATCCCGGCGGCGGCAACCCGATCGGCGCCTCAATGCTGTTCAGCCATATTGCGGCGCTGGACATGGCCCAGCGGCGATAATGAGTGCCGATCGAGATGCGCCGATGAGGAGGCCCTGATGCGTGGGATCGTGACCACCGCCGTAAGTACGGCCGGGTTGATCGTTGCCCTGGCGGTGGCACCGGCAGCCCACGCCGCCGACAAGTGGTCGCTCAACGGCAATTTCATCGCCACCTCGAACGGTGAGTGGGCTAAAACCAATGACGTCTATCGCAACGAAGTGAGCCTGCGCAGCATCTGGACCATCTCGTCGCAGTGCAGCTATCCCACCGAGTGCACCGGGACGGTGACCAGCGATCTGGGCTGGACCGCACCGATCTACGCGAAAGCCGGCGAATGGTACGTCAAACACGTCGTGCCGGACTGGATCACCTGCCCCGACGGCGTTACGACATCGTCGGCGCTGCAGGTGTTCCGGTTCCGCCGCTCGACACCCGACGGCGCCTCGGGGGACCCATCCTCGAATCTCCTTGTCGGAGAGGACATCACCACCGGGCCCAGTGGTGCGTGCGGCCGCAGCCCCGTGCTGTACATCACGATGCCGTTCAAGCTCATCCCCCAGGGCTGAGCCGG
>CAMCWJ010000171.1 GCA_945882475.1 Bifidobacterium breve | reverse complement strand
GTCACCGCCTACGAGGACATCGTGCGCCGGGCCCGCGACGGAAAACTCACCGCCGAGGACTTCGCCGGGGTGACCATCTCGCTGACCAATCCGGGCACCATCGGGACGGTGCACTCGGTGCCACGGCTGATGGCCGGGCAGGGCGCGATCATCGGCGCCGGCGCGATGGAATATCCGGCCGAGTTCCAGGGCGCCAGCGAGGAGCGGATCGCCGAACTCGGGATCGGCAAACTGATCACCCTGACGTCGACCTATGACCATCGGATCATTCAGGGCGCGGAGTCCGGCGATTTCCTGCGCACCATCCACGAACTGCTGCTCTCCGACGACTTCTACGACGAGATCTTCTTCGCACTCGGCATCCCGTACGAGCCGGTGCGCTGGCGTACCGACAACCCGGACTCGATCGTCGACAAGAACGCCCGGGTCCTTGAACTGATCGCGGCCTACCGCAATCGCGGCCACCTGATGGCCGACATCGACCCGTTGCGACTGGACAAGAGCCGCTTTCGCATGCACCCCGACCTCGACGTCCTGACCCACGGGTTGACCCTGTGGGACCTCGACCGGGTCTTCAAGGTCGACGGGTTCGCCGGCCAGCAGTACAAGAAGTTGCGCGACGTGCTGTCAGTGCTGCGCGACGCCTACTGCCGCCACATCGGCGTGGAGTACACCCACATCCTCGAGCCCGAGCAGCAGGCGTGGCTGCAGGAGCGCATTGAGGTCCGCCACGACAAACCCACCGTCGCACAGCAGAAGTACATCCTGAGCAAGCTCAATGCCGCCGAGGCGTTCGAGACCTTCCTGCAGACCAAATACGTTGGACAGAAACGTTTCTCGCTCGAAGGTGCGGAGTCGGTCATCCCGATGATGGACGCGGTGATCGACCAGAGCGCCGAACACGACCTCGACGAGGTCGTCATCGGTATGCCGCACCGGGGCCGACTTAACGTGCTAGCCAACATCGTCGGCAAGCCCTACTCGCAGATCTTCAGCGAGTTCGAGGGCAACCTGAACCCGTCGCAGGCGCACGGCTCCGGCGACGTCAAGTACCACCTCGGCGCCAACGGCGTCTACATCCAGATGTTCGGGGATAACGACATCGCGGTGTCGCTGGTGGCCAACCCGTCACACCTGGAAGCCGTGGACCCGGTGCTGGAGGGCCTGGTCCGCGCCAAGCAGGACCTGATGGACGGCGACGACACCCGGCGGTTCACCGTGGTGCCGATGATGCTGCACGGCGATGCGGCATTCGCCGGTCAGGGCGTGGTGGCCGAGACGCTGAACCTGGCGCTGCTGCGGGGCTACCGCACCGGCGGCACGATCCACATCGTGGTGAACAACCAGATCGGCTTCACCACCGCGCCGGAGAATTCCCGATCCACCGAGTACTGCACCGATGTCGCGAAAATGGTCGGCGCGCCGATCTTCCACGTCAACGGCGACGACCCGGAGGCCTGCGTCTGGGTGGCCCGGCTGGCGTTGGACTTTCGCGAGCAGTTCAACAAGGACGTCGTCATCGACATGCTGTGCTACCGCCGCCGCGGCCACAACGAGGGCGACGACCCGTCGATGACCAATCCGGCCATGTACGACGTGATCGACACCAAGCGCGGGGTGCGCAAGAGCTACACCGAGGCGCTGATCGGCCGCGGCGACATCTCCATGAAGGAGGCCGAGGACGCCCTGCGTGACTACCAGGGGCAGCTGGAGCAGGTCTTCAACGAGGTTCGCGAACTCGAGAAGCACGAGGCCGAGCCGAGCGAGTCGGTGGAGACCGCTCAGATGATCCCGCGCGGAATGACCACCGCGGTGGACAAGTCGCTGCTGGCGCGCATCGGCGATGCGCACCTGAGCGTGCCCGAGGGTTTCACCGTGCATCCTCGTGTGCACCCGGTGCTGGAGAAGCGCCGCGAGATGGCCTACGAGGGCAAGGTCGACTGGGCGTTCGCCGAACTGATGGCGCTGGGCACATTCCTGGCCGAGGGCAAGCTGATTCGGCTCACCGGCCAGGACACCCGGCGCGGCACCTTCACCCAACGGCACGCGGTGATCATCGATCCCAAGACCGGGGGCGAGTTCACCCCGCTGGATCTGCTCACCCTTAATCCGGACGGCACCCCCAACGGCGGCCGGTTCCTGGTGTACGACTCACCGCTGTCGGAGTACGCCGCAGTGGGATTCGAGTACGGCTACTCGGTGGGCAACCCCGAGGCGATTGTGTTGTGGGAAGCCCAGTTCGGGGACTTCGTCAACGGCGCGCAGTCGATCATCGACGAGTTCATCAGCTCCGGCGAGGCCAAGTGGGGCCAACTCTCCGATGTGGTGCTGCTGCTTCCGCACGGCCACGAGGGCCAGGGACCCGACCACACCTCCGGCCGCATCGAGCGGTTCCTGCAGCTGTGGGCCGAGGGTTCGATGACCATCGCGTTGCCGTCCACCCCGGCGAACTATTTCCATCTGCTGCGCCGCCACGGCCTCGACGGCGTGCACCGGCCGCTGATCGTCTTCACACCGAAGTCGATGCTGCGTAACAAGGCCGCCGTCAGCGACATCCGCGACTTCACCGAACAGAAGTTCCGGTCCATCCTGGAGGAGCCCGCCTATACCGACGGCGACGGCGACCGTAGCAAGGTCAAGCGGATCCTGCTCACCAGCGGCAAGATCTACTACGAACTGGCCGCCCGCAAGGAGGCCGAACACCGCGACGATGTCGCGATCGTGCGGGTCGAACAGCTCGCGCCGCTGCCCAAGCGACGGCTGGCCGCCACCCTCGATGAGTACCCGAACGCCACCCAGTTCTTCTGGGTCCAGGAGGAGCCGGCCAATCAGGGCGCATGGCCGACGTTCGGCCTGGAACTGCCGGAGTTGCTGCCGGAGAAGCTGGCCGGGATCAAGCGAGTCTCGCGGCGGGCGATGGCGGCGACGTCATCAGGCTCGTCGAAGGTGCACGCCGTCGAGCAGCAGGAGATCCTCGACGAGGCGTTCGGCTGAGGGCGCGCGCAGTCAGCCGAACAGCGGGAGTCAGCCGAACAGCGGCAGCAGCGAGCTGCCGTTGGACAACGAGTCGGCGACGTTGTCGACCGCCTTCGGGCACAGGAACGAGATCGCCATCCCGGTGAGCCCGGTGCCCGGACCCAGCGGCCGGCCGACGGCGTCGGATACCTTGGCGGCGATGTCGGCGGTCTGCTGACCACTATCAGCCAGCAGCGGACACAGCGACCGGCTCAATTCCGCAGCGTCCACCGGGCCGATTCCGGAGATCCCGAGCTCGTCGAGGCTGGACAGCAGATCGGCCACCGAACCGGAGGTGTCGGCACTGGCCGGCGCGGCGAACACCGTGGCACCGGCGATCAGGCCGGCCGCCAGCAGGGCGCCCTTGATGCGGGTGAAGGTCATGACGAATTTATCGTAGGGCCCGATCGGGGCGTTACGCACCCGAATGCCGCTGCTAGCCTGAACCCACTCGACACCCGTCCAAAACCAGGAGTTCGCATGCAAGGATTCGCCGGCAAAGTGGCAGTGGTCACCGGAGCGGGTTCGGGAATGGGCGCCGAACTCGCCGTTCAACTGGGTCGGCACGGGGCGTCGGTGGCCATCAGTGACGTCGACACCGAGGGACTGGCGGTCACCGAGAGTCGCCTCAAGTCCATCGGTGCGCCGGTCAAGTCCGACCGCCTCGACGTGGCCGAGCGGGAGTCCTTCCTGCTCTACGCCGATGACGTGAAGAACCGCTTCGGCAAGGTCAACCAGATCTACAACAACGCCGGAATCGCCTACAGCGGCGACATCGAGATCACCGCGTTCAAGGACATCGAGCGGATCATGGACGTGGACTACTGGGGTGTGGTCAACGGCACCAAGGCTTTCCTGCCGCACCTGATCGCCTCCGGCGACGGCCATGTCATCAACACCTCGAGTGTTTTCGGGCTGTTCGCGGTCCCGGGTCAGGCCGCCTACAACTCGGCGAAATTCGCCGTCCGCGGCTTCACCGAGGCGCTGCGCCAGGAGATGATCCTCGCCGGCCACCCGGTCAAGGTGACCAGCGTGCACCCGGGCGGCGTCAAGACCGCGATCGCACGCAACGCCACCGCCGCGGAGGGACTCGACGTCGCATCGATGGCCGAGTGGTTCGACAAGATGGCGCGCACCTCCTCGGAGCGGGCGGCAGAGATCATCCTCGACGGCGTCGCCAAAGGTAAGGCCAAGGTGCTCGTCGGCACCGACGCCAAGTTCCTTGACGCCTTCGTCCGGGTCAGCGGTTCGGGCTACCAACGCGTATTGACCGCACTGTCCGCCAGGTTCATGCCGAAGATGCAGTGAGTCAGCGGCCCAGCGGGTTCTCCGCCAGCCAGCTCTCGGCAACGACGCGAGGGTCGGCTCCGGCGCGGACCTGACGGAGCATCCCGGTCAGCGCCGCGGTGTCCAGCACTCCGGCAAGCTCGTTGATCGCGCGCAGTTGCAGGGTGGTCATCTCGTTGCGGCGGTAGAGGGCAACGACGTTCTGCGCCGGGATGAGCGCGGGCTTTCGGTCGACGAGGACCACAACGCCGCCGGGCACCCCGGGGTCGGCGGTGCTCGTCGATGCCGCGGTGATGACTCCGGCCCCCAGTGCGTCAAACATGGCTGCGGTGGAGCCGAACTCACGCGGCACCGGCAGGGAGCAGCCGCCCACCGCCGTCGCGACCGGGCTGCCGGTGACGGTCCCGACGCTCAGACCCGGGCAGTTGCGCACCAACGCGGTGAGATCCCGGCCGCCCCACTGTCGCGCCGTGGCCTCAGTGACCGCAAACGCCGCCTTGTCCTCGGCGGCGACGGCGTAATCGCCGGCGGCGATCCCCTCCGGCAGCGCGCCGACCATCGCCCGGTACACCTGCGAGGCCGACCGCGCCGCCGAACCGGGGGCGAACCGGGTCAGTAACCGCCCGGTGAAACCGGGAACGACACTGACCTCACCGGCGTCGAGTGCAGTCAGTGGATCATCGAAGCTCTGCACGCGGGCGTCGGTGCCGTAGTAGCGCAACCCCGCGGCGTAGACATTGGCCAGCAGTGCGATCTGCGGATCGGCCGAGGTGCCGACCACCATCGATGGGCCCGGCGCGGGGTTGCCGCAGGCCACAGCAAGAACCGCGAGGACCGACAGCAGCAACCGGCGGAACGCGGTCGGCCTCATCTGCGGATCGCTCACACCTCGGCGGCAGCCGCCACCGCTTGCGCCACCGCGGGCCCGACCCGCGGATCCAGCGGGCTGGGCACGATGTGATCGGCAGCCAGATCATCGCCGACAACCGAGAAAATCGCCTCGGCCGCAGCGACTTTCATCTTCTCGGTGATTCGGCGCGCACCGGCGTCCAGTGCACCGCGGAACACTCCCGGGAAGGCCAGCACGTTGTTGATCTGATTGGGGAAATCGCTGCGGCCGGTGGCGACTATCGCCGCGTAGCGCTTGGCCACCTCGGGGTGGATCTCCGGTTCCGGATTGGAGCACGCGAACACCACCCCGCCCGGGGCCATTGCGGCGATCGACTCCTCGGCCACCTTGCCTGCCGACAGGCCCAGGAACACATCGGCCCCGGCGAGCGCCTCGGCCACCCCGCCGGTGCGGCCGTCCGGGTTGGTCCGGGACGCAAGCTCGGCCTTGATGTCGTTGAGGTCGTCGCGGCCGCTATGCACGATGCCCTTCGAGTCGATCATCGTGATGTCGGCCAGGCCGGCGGTGAGCAGGATGTTGGCGCACGCCACCCCGGCCGCGCCCGCGCCGGAGATCACCATCTTCAGCGAACTCATGTCACGGCCGAGCACGGCGGTGGCACCCAGCAGGGCCGCCAGCAGCACGATCGCGGTGCCGTGCTGATCGTCGTGCATAACCGGGCAGTCCAGCGCCTCGATCACGCGGCGCTCGATCTCGAAACACCGCGGCGCGGAGATGTCCTCGAGGTTGACCGCGCCGAAGCTCGGCCGCAGCCGGATCAGGGTCTCGACGATCTCGTCGGGATCCTTGGTGTTAAGCACGATGGGGATCGAGTCCAGGCCGCCGAAGGTCTTGAACAGTGCGGCTTTGCCCTCCATCACCGGAAGCGAGGCCGACGGCCCGATGTCGCCGAGCCCGAGCACCGCGCTGCCATCGCTCACGACAGCGACCAAGCGGTGCGCCCAGGTGTAGCGGGCCGCCAGCGCGGGTTCGGCGGCTATGGCGCGGCAGACCTGGGCGACGCCCGGGGTGTAGGCGATCGACAACGCGCGCTGGGTATCCAGAGGCGCCTTCAATCCGATGGACAGCTTGCCGCCCTCGTGGGCGGCGAAGATTTCCTCGTCATCAATGACGAGATGCGGGGCGGGCACCGTTTCAGACACCGGGTCAGGGTACTCGACCGGCTGTCCGACCCTTCCGCGTCGGCCCTCGCCGCGCAGACCCCTGCGCGTAGCATTCGCTCCACGCTCTCCGGCACGGAAGGACGAGGTCAGCCCA
>CAMCWJ010000170.1 GCA_945882475.1 Bifidobacterium breve | reverse complement strand
GCGGTCGGGGCTGCGGTCGTGGGGTTGGTCGTCGGGTACCGGTTGGCGAACGTGCGTTGCAACTCCCGGCCGGCGGCCGCCAGCAGATCCAGCGCGGTGGAAGCCCCGACCGGCGCGGAGGGCGTCTGAGGGCTGACCGCGGCGGCGCGGCGCACGGCCGCGGACCGCACGCCCGCGGGCCGGGTCGACTTCGGCACTGCGGCTGCGGCAGCGGCATTGGGCGGCACTGTGGCGGCGGCAACCGCATTGGGCTGCGAGGTGAGCGCGGGCGACGCCGTGCGAGTTCGCGGGGCGGGGCGGGTCCGAGGCCCGACCGACGGTCGAGTCGATGCCGCGGTCGTGGCGTCAGCGGATCCGGCGGTGTCGGTGGTGTCAGCGAAAGCGGGAGCGGCCAGGCCGGTGCCGATGGCGGCACCGATGCCCAGTGCCACGGCCAGCGCGCCGACCCGTCCTACTGATGCGCGCGGCTGTGCGCGACCCGAAGATGACGTCGTCATGCCCGTCAGTCAAGCACTACCCGGTGCTGGATGTCCGCTGTTCGGCGGCGACGCGCGCCAGGAATGGCAGTACCAGACCGGCGAACTCATCCGGGCATTCGATCTGCGGCATGTGCCCGATATCGGCAAGCAGATGGCTCTCCGCGTGCGGGAAGACCCGCCGGGCCTCCTCAATGTGGTGCGCCGGCAGTACCCGATCGCGCTCACCCCACATGACCAGGGTGGGCCGGGGATGCAGCGCGGCGAAGGCGGCCAACTGCCGCCGCCAGCCGGGCTTGACGCCGCGCGCGGTCCCCAAGGCGAGTGCGGTCTCCCGCAGCACCGCCCCGGCATTCGGTTGGTTCCCGACAGCCAGGGCGTGGTCGATACGGTCTTTGGTGGCCAGCGCCGGGTCGGCGTAGATGGTGCGTTCCAGCAGACGCGCACTGGCGCGGGTGGGCTTGCGGGTGCTCAGTGGTCCGATCACGGGCACGGCCAGCAGCCGCAGCAGTGCCGTCACCTCGCTGCCGAAGCCCGCGCTGTTGATCAGAGCCAGGCTGGCTACCCGCTCGGGGCGATAAGCCAGGAGTTGCATGGAGATCGCGCCACCAAGGGAGTTGCCGACGACGTTGAGCGGTCGGGTCTCGCCGAGCGCATCCACCGCACCCAGCACACCTTTGGCGAACGCGGACAACGTGATTGGGCCCTCGGGCCGGTCGGAGAATCCGAAGCCGGGCACATCGACGGCGATCACCCGGTGCGCGACGGCAAGCCGCTGCTGCTGCGGAGCCCAGTCCTCCAGGCTGCGGCCGATGCCGTGCAGCAGGAGCACCGGCGGGTTGGCGGCGTCGCCGTCGACCCGGACCCGGACGCGACGTCCGCCCACATCGACGAAGGCGGGCCGGCTCATGCCCTGGCCGCCCCCGAGCCGACTGCGGCGCGGTCGGCGGTGCTGAACCGCAGCGCGGCATCCTCTACCGGTCCGTTGATCAGCCGCTCGCGATCGGACTTGTAGTCCATCGCCACCGCCCACGGTCCGCTGTCACCCTGCTGCGGGAAGGAGTCCAGCGAGCGCAGCACGTAGCCGGCCGCGAAGTCCAGCAGTGGCCGGCGTGCGATGGTCGGATCGTCGGCCACCGGAACCACCGTGGTGTAGCCATGCTGATCCATGTAGGCCAGCATCCGCATGAGGTGTTCGCAGACCAGGTCAACCTTCAGCGTCCACGACGAGTTGGTGTAGCCGATCGCGAAAGCGAAGTTCGGGATGCCCGAGAGCATCATCGACTTGTACGCCAGGCACTCGTGCAGATCGACCTGCTGTCCATCGACCGACAATGTGATGCCGCCGAACGCCTGCAGGTTCAGGCCGGTGGCGGTGACGATGACATCGGCCTCGAGTTCGGTGCCGGATGCCAGCAGGATGCCGGTCTTGGTGAACCGCACGATCTTGTCGGTCACCACCGAGGCCTTGCCCTTGGAGATGGCCCGGAACAGGTCGGCGTCGGGCACCGCGCACATCCGCTGGTCCCACGGGTTGTAGGTGGGGTTGAAGTGGGTGTCGACGTCGTAGCCCTCGGGTAGCGCGCTGACGTTGAACTTGCGGATCAGGCGGCGCACCTGCTTGGGGTAGCGACGGCTCGCGCCGTAGATCAGGCGCTGCTTGCCGACGTTGAGCTTGCGAGTGACCCGGTAGGCGGCTTCGTCCGGTAGCACCTTGCGCAGGCCGTTGGCGATCGGATCCTTGCGCGGCAGCGGCATCACGTACGACGGCGAGCGCTGCAGCATGGTGATGTGCCCGGCGGTCGGGGCCATCGCCGGAATCAGTGTCACCGCGGTGGCGCCACTGCCGATGACGACCACCTTCTTGCCGGCGTAGTCGAGATCGGCGGGCCAGGCCTGCGGGTGCACGATCGTGCCCTCGAAGTCCTGCTGGCCCTCGAAGTGCGGGGTGTATCCCCCGGCGTAGTCGTAGTAGCCACACGCCGAGAAGAGCACATCGCAGGTGACGTCCCACTGCCGGCCCTCGGACTCCAGCGTCACCGTCCACTGCGCGGTACGGTTGGAGAAGTCGGCGCGTAACACCTTGTGGCGGAAGTGGATTCGTCGGGCCAGATCGTCATCCCGGACGACCTCCCGCAGATAGTCCAGGATCTCGTGCGCGTCGGCGATGGCATTGTCCGACGTCCACGGCTTGAACGCATAGCCGAAGGTGTGCAGGTCGGAGTCCGACCGGATACCCGGATAGCGGAACAGATCCCACGTCCCGCCGATCGCATCGCGGCTGTCGACCATGGCGAAGCTGCGCCCCGGTTGCTTGGTGACCAGGTAGTGGCCCAGTCCGATGCCGGAGATCCCGGCGCCGACGATGAGGACGTCGACGTGTCCGGTCAGCGGCGCGGTGGGCCGGGCCTGGTCGAGCGATGTGACGGACATGGGCACTCCCGGGTCTGGTAACTGTAACGTTAATAGTGTTATATTTCCGACGATCGCTGTCAAGGTCTACCCCTGCGATCGCCGAACCGAGAGGACACCGATGACCGTCGCGCCAGTTCAGCGCCGCGAACCGGTGCAGGCTCGAAGCCGACTGACGGTGACCCGCATCCTGGACGCAGCCGCCGCGATCGCTGACGAACACGGCGTCGACGCCACCACGACGCGGGCGATCGCAGACCGCGCCGGAGTGTCCTACCCCTCGTTGTACCGGTTCTTCGCCGACCGTGACGCGATCCTCGACGAATTACTCGAACGACACTGCGCCGAACTCGATGCCCGGTGCGTGGCCGCCGAGCAGACCTGGGACATCACCTCGGTCGCGGAGTTGCTCAACAACGAACTTGATCTGCACGTCGTCTATTACCGGCTGTACCCGAGTTCGGCACGACTGTGGATGGCGGGGCGCACCTCCCCCACCGTCACCAAACACGTTCGGGCCCGCATGCAGAACCTGGCCGGCCGCATTCACGCGATACTGGTGACGCGGCAACTGATTCCCGCCGACACCGACCCCCGCGCCATCCTGGTCGCCGTCGAGATGGCCGATCGCATTCTGGAACTCTCGTTTCGCGACAACGCCGATTTCGACGAGGAGATTCTCGCCATCGGACGTCGCGCGCTCATCGCCTTCGGTGACGATCTCGCGCGTCCCTCGCCCACCTGATCGGCATCAGTTCAGCACCCGGCGTTTCTTCGAAGAGTCTGGTGAAGGCGCTTGCAAAGCCGTCGACGATCATCTCGTGATCGGGTACAAGTGCTGTGTCACAGGCGATTCCAACGATGACCTCACCGTCGTAGGTGGAGATGGTGAAGCTCATCGGCTGATCCCCCGAGATCGGCGCCCAGCCGACCATGCCGTCCACCAGTGCGCCGGCCAGATAAACCGAATCCGGCGGGCCCGCGACATTAGTCAGGGTTCCGAGCGTGCGGTTGGCGAACATGTCCACCGACGCCTCGTAGAGGCCGCGGCTCAGGCCGGCGATGGTCTCCTGGAATCGGAACGCCACCGCGGCTTCGTGGCCGTGCTTGATCCGATCCATCCGGCGCTTGGCCGCGGCGAGCACCTTGAGCGGGTCAGGCTCGTCGGTCGGCAGTTCCAGTTGCACCAGCGCGAATTCATTGCCCAGGGTGTCGGGCAGCGTCCGGTCGAGAGGCGTGAGGTTCACCGGCACCATGAACGTCACTGATGAGCAGCGCGCATGGTGGGCTCTGAGGTAGCCGCCCAGTGCTCCGGCCACGCAGGCCACCAGAACGTCGTTGACGGTGCAGCGGTTGGCCCGCGCCACCGCCTTGACCGCCGGCAGCGATAGCGGATCCGACCACGCGACGCTCTTGGCGCGGCCGGCGGTCCCGGTCCAGATCGTCGAGTCGTTGCGAGTGCCGAGCAGCAACTTGCGAACCGTGTCCAGATCGCCGGGCGCCGCGGAAAAGATGTCGACCAGGGACCCGCCGCCGGCAAGGGCCAGGCTCAGCGCGTGGGCGATGTCCGCACCGGTCTCCTGCGCCGCGGTCACCACGGTATTGCCCGCGCCCAGCGGATTGCGCAGGGCGAACCGGCCCAGCCTGCCAGCCCGACCGATCAGCCGCGGCGCATCGGAGATACCGCCGACAACCCCTGAGACGACGCCGCCGGCCACTTTTGCCGCACCGGCAGCGCTGGACCGTACCCGCCTGGCCAGCGGCTGGCCGGGTGGATGCGGAAGGCTGACCTGCTTGATGATCGCCGGGGTCATGATCGGACCGCCGCCCGGGGACTCGTCGAACAGGCTCATCGACAACTGCATCATCCGCACGCCGTCGGCGATCGCGTGGTGGCTGCGCAGGATCATCGCACTGCCCTCAAGGTAATTCTTGATCCAGATCGCCTGCCACAGTGGACGATCGCGATCGAGCATCTCACTCCGGTGGGCTGCGACGAGGTCTTGCAGCGCGCGGGGATCGCCCGGATTCGTCAGCGAAACCAGCGCAACGTGGTTGTCTATATCGAAATCCTCGTCGGGCTCCCACCACCAGGAGCCGTCAGCATCCTGGACCGCGACGCTGCGAAAAACCGGGTAGCGGTTGAGGAGTCGTTCCTCGAGTACGGCACGCACCTGGGCGAAGTCCAGGGGTTCGGCCGTCCAGATCACCGAGTCGACCACCATGAGGTTGTTAGGCCGGTCCATCTCCAGCCACAGAGCGTCCTGTACCTCAAGTCGGCGTCGTCGTTTCATCGCCACCTCTCCAGTGGGCCCCGGTTTACCCTCATTGTGGTCGATCGCCGCACGACGGGTAGCAAATCCGGGTTTAGCGACGATTGACGTTTGCGATGATGACGTGAGAGTAGAAGGGACAGCAATGACGAAAACAGCAATCCATCGGGCAATCGTCGTGCTCATCGCGGCGCTGATGGCAATGGTCCTCACACCGCCAGCCAACGCGTGCAGTCGGGTCACCTGGCTGGGACCGAACGACACAGTCATCACCGGCCGGTCGATGGACTGGCCGTACTCGTTCCACTCCCACCTCTACGCCGTTCCGGCCGGCAGCACCCAGGATGGTGCGGGCGGGGTCAATTCGCTGACCTGGACCCGCAAGTACGGTGCTATCGAAGTGGCCGGAACCACCGACCCCAGCGGCCCGATTGACGGCGTGTTCGACGGCATGAACGAGAAGGGGTTGGTGGCCAACCTGCTCTACCTCGGCGAATCGGACTTCGGGCCGGCTCCGGCCGACGACCGGCCGCGGCTGTCCTTCGCCGGCTGGGTGGACTACGTGCTGACCAGTTTCGCCACTGTCAACGAGGTCGTCGACGCGTTCACCGATCCGGCGATCTACATCGTGCCGATCAATTTCGGTCCGGGCGCAGCCGCGCATCCCACCGTGCATCTCTCAGTGACCGACGCCTCGGGCGACTCGGCGATCATCGAGTACCTCGACGGCAAGCCGGTGATCCACCATGGCCGCCAGTACCAGGTGATGACCAATAGCCCCACCTACGACGAACAACTGAAGCTCAACGCCAAGTGGGAGGACGTCGACAAGAACTCGGACCTCCCGGGGTCGATTCAGTCCCAAGACCGATTCGTGCGGGCGTCGTACTACCTAAGCAAGTTGCCGCAGACCACCGACCAACGCCAGGCCGTTTCCGGAGTGTTCAGCGTGATGCGCAATGTCTCGGTGCCGTGGGGCGTGGGCGACCCGGAACACCCCAACCTCTCCCCCACCTACTGGCGTTCAGTGGCCGACTCGACCAACAAGATCTACTACTTCGAGTCCGCACTCAGCCCGAACATCGTCTGGATAAACCTCAACAACATCAACTTCAAACCCGGATCAGGTGTACGCGCGGTGGCGGTCGAGGAGAACTACTCGATCATCGGCAACATCGACAACGCGTTGAAGCCGACGGAACCGATCAATTTCCTGGCGCCCACGGCCGCCAACACACCCAAGGCGAATGCGACCGCCCCTGAAGCTCCGCAAACCGAGAACAGAGCAGAGAATAGGACGGGCTTCAACTGGTGGTGGGCGCTGCCGATCCTCGCGGTGGTGGGC
>CAMCWJ010000169.1 GCA_945882475.1 Bifidobacterium breve | reverse complement strand
CTTCACTTCGTTCATCACCGGGGCATCCTCCGCCACAAAGCTTGCGGCAGCAGCCGCATACAAAAGAAGAGCGGCCGCAACGCCCAGGGCACCCACACCGTGCGGCGGCCTCGTGCCAACGCCCGCGCCGTAGCCTCGGCCACTTGTGCGGGTGTGCTGGACAGCGGCGCGGGATCCATCCCCTCAGTCATCCGGCCGATCACGAAACCCGGCCGCACGATCAGCAACCGCACCCCGGTGCCGTGCAACGCATCCGACAGGCCATTGGCAAAGCCGTCCAACCCTGCCTTGGCCGAGCCATAGACGTAGTTGGCCCGGCGCACCCGAACGCCGGCCACCGAGGAGAACACCACCAGCGCGCCGCGGCCGGCATCGCGCATGGCAGTTGCCAGCAGGGTCAGCAGGCTGATCTGCGCCACGTAGTCGGTGTGCACGATCGCCACCGCGTGGGCGGGGTCGGCCTCGGCGCGGCCCTGGTCGCCCAGGATCCCGAAAGCCAGCACCGCGGTGCCGATGGACCCGAATTCGCCGACCAACTTCTCCACCACCGGGCCGTGCGAGTCCAGGTCGTCGGCGTCGAACTCGATCGTGGACACCGCACTGGCCCCGGCCGCGCGCACCGCCGCGACCTGCTCCCCGAGGCGGTCGCAGCCGCGGGCCGCCAGCACCACCGTCGCACCCGGGGCAAGCCGGGTCGCCAGTTCAACCCCGATCTCGCTTCGGCCGCCGAAAATCACGACGACGCCACCGGCCGCGTCGGCCGTGTCATCCATGGCTGCGATTATTCACTGCGCTAGCGTGAAGCCCGATGGCGAACCAAACCACCCGGCTGAACAGCGACGCGCTGGAATACCTCACCGAACGTCACCTGGCGATGCTGACAACGCTGCGTGCCGACGGCTCCCCGCACGTGGTGGCGGTGGGCTTCACCTTCGACCCGCACACCCACATCGCCCGGGTGATCACCTCCGACGGCTCGCAGAAGGCGCTCAACGCCGAACGCGGCCGGGTTGGCGTGCTCTCCCAGGTGGACGGGGCGCGATGGCTGTCGCTGGAGGGTTTGGCCAGCGTGAACCGCGACCCGGACGCAGTCCGCGACGCCGAGGTCCGCTACGCCCAGCGCTACCGCACCCCGCAGCCCAACCCCCAACGCGTGGTGATCGAAGTGCTCGTCAAACGCGTCCTCGGCTCCGCCAGCCTGCTCGACCGCTCCGGCACCTGAGCACTCGGCGCGGGCCTACCGCGCCAGCGGAACGACTGTCAACTCGTGCGGACGGGCGTTAACGGCCAGCGCGCCGTCGGCGGTGACGATCACGATGTCCTCGATCCGGGCACCCCAGGCGCCCGGGAAGTAGATGCCTGGTTCCACGCTGAACGCCATTCCTTCGGCCAGTGGCAGGTCGTTGCCCGCGACGATGTAAGGCTCCTCGTGCACCGACAGGCCGATGCCGTGGCCGGTGCGGTGCACGAAGAACTCGGCCAAACCGGCGTCAGCGAGCACGTCGCGGGCGGCGGCGTCGACCTGCTCGGCGCTCACACCGGGGCGCACCGTGGCCACCGCGGCGGCCTGCGCGCGCTGCAGCACCGCATACTGCGCCGCGATCTCCGATGTGGGTTCGCCGAGGCTGTAGGTGCGGGTCGAGTCGGAGTTGTAGCCGGGCTCCACCGGCCCACCGATGTCGACAACGACGATGTCCCCGGCCTGCAACACCCGGTCCGAGCATTCGTGATGCGGGTCCGCGCCGTGCGGTCCAGACCCGACGATGACGAATGCCGCTTCCGAATGTCCCTCGGCCACAATGGCTTCGGTGATGTCGGCGGCCACCTGTGCCTCGGTACGACCGGGTGCGAGGAACTGCGGCACCCGGGCGTGCACCCGGTCGATCGCCGCGCCGGCGGTGCGCAGGGCGTCGATCTCGGCGGGGTCCTTGATCATTCGCAGGCCCGCCATGATCTCGGTGCCCAGCACCGGCACCGCGCCCAGTCGCTGGGCCAGTGGCAGCAGATGCAGCGCGGGCATGGAGTCGGTGACCGCGACCCGCGCGTGCCCGCCGAGGGCCAGGGCCACCAGGTCGCCGGGGTTCTGCCCGTCCACCCAGTCCTGCACCGGCAACCCGAGATCGCCGACCGCCGAGTCGCGCAGCGACGCCAACTCAAGCCGCGGGATGACCATCACGGGCGCACCGGTGGCAGGGATCACGAGCGCCGTCAGTCGTTCGAAAGTCTGTGCCCGCGAACCGATCAGGTAACGCAGGTCGTAGCCCGGCGTCACCACCAGTCCCGCCAGACCGGCCCGCGCCGCGCCGGCCGCCGCGGCTGCCAGTCGCCGCGCGTACACCTCATGGGGAAACCGGGTCGTCATGGCTGTCAGGCTAGCGTGGGTTTATGTCCGCACCGGTGTTACTGCTCGACGGCGCCAGCATGTGGTTCCGCTCCTACTTCGGGGTACCCGCCTCGATCACCGCGCCCGATGGTCGTCCGGTGAACGCGGTGCGCGGATTCCTCGACAGCATCGCCACCCTGGTCACCGAGTACCGGCCCGCGCGCCTGGCGGTGTGCCTGGATCTGGATTGGCGCCCGCAATTCCGGGTGGATCTGATCCCGTCGTACAAGGCGCATCGCGTAGCCGAAGAAGGCAGCCCCGTCGGTGGCAGCGAGGGCGACACCGAGGAGATCCCCGACGACCTGAGCCCACAGGTGGAGATGATCCTGGAGATTCTCGATGCATTCGGCATCGCCACTGCGGGTGCCGAGGGCTACGAAGCCGACGACGTCCTCGGCGCCCTCGCCACCACTGAGCGACGCGACCCGGTCGTGGTGGTCAGCGGCGATCGGGACCTGCTGCAACTGGTCTCCGACGACCCCATTGAGGTGCGGGTGCTCTATATCGGCCAAGGCCTCAAGAAAGCCATGCTGTTCGGGCCCGCCGAGGTGGCGCAGCGCTACGGCGTGCCCGCGGACCGCGCCGGTGACGCGTATGCGGAGTTGGCACTGCTGCGCGGCGACCCGTCTGACGGCCTGCCCGGCGTGCCCGGCGTCGGGGAGAAAACCGCATCGACCATGCTGAGCCAGTACGGGTCGCTGGAGAACATCCTGGCCGCCGCCCATGACCCGAAGTCCGCGCTGCCCAAGGCATTTCGGGCCAGGGTCCTGGCCGCCACGGAGTACATCGAGGCGGCCAAGCCGGTGGTCCGAGTGGCCCGCGACGCACCCGTGCAGCTGTTCACCGCCGATGACACGCTGCCATTGCATGCCGCCGACCCCGCGCGGGTGGCCGAGTGTGCCGAGCGTTACGGCCTCGCCTCATCGGTCGCCCGGCTGCAGAAAGCCCTCGACGCGCTACCGAATTGAGCCGCAACTCCCCCGCGAGCGTGCGCAAAGTGCGCGCCCGGGGCGGCGTGTCGGCGGGCCGACACGCACGCTCGCGCCACGAAAATGGGCTGGCAGCGCCGCCGCTTTACTTGGGCCGGCCGACCTCGTAGGTGCCGCTGTTGTCCTGGAAGGTCACCGTCACCTGACGCTTGGTGCCGTCAATGCTCACCTCGCAGGTGAAGGTGTCGCCCTTCTTCACCGTGGGGTTCTGGCCGTTATTGCACTTGACGTCGCTGACGTTCTTGGCGCCGTAGCCGCCGGCCTCGTCGGTGAGGACCTGCTGCACACCCTGCTGGGCCTTGCTGACATCGAGTTTGGTGGTCACGAAGAAGCCGGGCTTCCAGAAGCCCAGCACCAGCACCGCCGCCAGGACGAGCGCGCTGAGCAGTCCGAGCAGTCCGCCGGCGGCGCGTAGCGACTTCTTGGCCGCCTCGGGGGCACCCGGAGCGCCATACGGCGGGTACTGGCCGGGCTGACCCGGCGGGTACGCACCGGGCTGCGGGTACGCCCCGGGCTGCGGGTAGGCACCCGGCTGCGGGTACTGACCGTACTGGGGGTACTGGCCGGTCTGGGGGTACTGGCCTGCCTGGGGGTACGCACCGGGCTGGGGGTACTGCCCCGGCTGGGGATAGGCCCCGGCGGCATAGTCCGCCGGTGCGGCGTAGGGCTGCCCCGCCGGATAGCCCGGCGGCGGGCCGTACTGCGGATACGGCTGCGTGGGGTAGGCGGGGGGCTGCCACGCGGGGGCGTCACCGCTCGGCGGCTGCCACGCGGGCGCCTCGGCCGCGGCCGGGTCCGGCTGCCAGGTCGGGGTTCCCGCGGGTTGCTCTGCGCCAGTGGCAGGCTGGTCGACACCCGATGCCTGCCAGGGGTTGCCGTCAGATCCCTGCGGTCCGCTCATCGTCTCTCCTTGGTCGCTCGGGGCTATCGCCCCGGTGGCACGTCCCTACCGTAGCGTTCGGATCACCTTACCCGCTGTCAACAGCGACGACTCCGCGCCGGATGTCGTCGATAGCGCGTTTCGCGGTCCCGCGCAGGCCGGGTTCGGGGGCGCAGTTGCGGACCTGATCCAGCAGATCCAGCACCTGACGGCACCACCGCACGAAGTCGCCCGCGGGCAGCGGCGAACCGCCGACGTCGGAGGCCTCCAGCGCGGCGGCGAGATCGCCGGTGGTGGCCCACCGGTACAGCGCGGGCACGAAACCCTCGTCGGGTTCCCGGGTGCCCGACAGCCGGTGCCGGGTCTCGTCGGCCCGCAACTGCCCGGAGAGCCGCCGGGTCTGGGCCAACGCCCGGCGCACCGCCGGGGTGGGCATGTCGATGGCGTGGGCCGGGGTCGGTCCGTCGCTGCCGCGGGTCTCGAACACCACCGCCGAGACCACCGCGGCCAACTCGGCCGGTGCCAGACCGTTCCACTCCCCGGTCCGCAGGCACTCGGCCACCAGGAGGTCGCTCTCGCTGTAGATGCGGGCAAGCAACCGACCCTCGGCGGTCACCCGGGGCGACGCCCCGCCGGCCTGCTCGATGTAGCCGCGTTCGGTCAGCAGTCCGACGATGCGGTCGAAGGTGCGCGCCAGCGAGTTGGTGGCGGCGCTGACCTTGGCGCGAATCTGCTCGTTGTCCCGCTCGACCCGCAGATACCGCTCACCGGTCCGCACCAGGGCCTCTCGCTCGGCAGACCGGTGCGTCGGATGGCGACGCATCTGTTCGCGCAGGGCCAGCAGCTCGGGGTCGGCCTGGGTGTCGTCGTCGGCACCGCCGCGGCGCCGGCGCCCGCTTCCGACATCCAATCCGGCCGCCGCCGAGAGCAATGCCGAAGCGAGGTCCCGGCGCACCTTCGGTTGACGGTGCTCGACCCGCTTGGGCAGGGTCATCGTGCCGACGGGGGCAGCGGCACTGGAATACTCTGCGGTGGAAATTCTTCCTGCCCAACGGTTTTCGGTCAGAACCAGCGGTCGGGGATCGGAATCATCATTGGCCGGCTCCAGCACCACTGCCAGGCCGCTGCGACGGCCGGTGACATTGATAATGTCGCCGCGGCGCAGAGCCGACAACGCGTCGGTGGCGACCTGCCTGCGTTGCAGCCGCGAACTGCGCGACTGGGCCCGCTCCCGCTCGCTGATCTTCGCCCGCAATCGCGCGTAGTCCAGGATCGCCGGCTCGGCCGCATCGGTGCGCCGGTTCCAGCCCATTTCCGCGGCGATCTCGTCGAGCATCTTCTCGCCGCGTTCGGCACCGCGGACCAGACCGACCACCGACCGGTCGGCCTGAAACTGGGCGAAGGACCGCTCCAGCAACCGGTGCGCCTGATCCGGTCCCATCTGGGAGACCAGGTTGATGGTCATGTTGTACGACGGGGCGAACGAACTGCGCAGCGGAAAGGTGCGGGTGGACGCCAGACCGGCGATCTCCGCGGGATCGGCGGTGGCGTCCTGGGGGTTCCACAGCACCACGGCGTGGCCTTCGACGTCGATGCCCCGGCGTCCGGCCCGCCCGGTCAACTGGGTGTACTCCCCCGGCGTCAGCGGCATGTGCTGCTCGCCGTTGAACTTGACCAGCTTTTCCAGCACGACGGTCCGGGCCGGCATGTTGATTCCCAGCGCCAGCGTCTCGGTGGCGAACACCGCCTTGACCAGACCGGCGGTGAACAGTTCCTCGACGGTGTGCCGGAAGGTCGGCAGCATCCCGGCGTGGTGGGCGGCCAGTCCGCGCAGCAGGCCCTCCCGCCACTCGTAGTAGTCGAGCACCTCGAGGTCCACATCGGCGAGGTCGCCGCAGCGCCGGTCGATCACCTCGGCGATGCGGGCGCGGTCGGCCTCGGTAGTCAGCCGCAGCGAACTACGCAGGCACTGCTTGACGGCGGCGTCGCAGCCGGCCCGGGAGAAGATGAAGGTGATCGCCGGCAGCAGACCTTCGCGGTCCAGGGTGGCGATGACGTCGGGGCGGGCCGGCGGCCGGTAGAGGCCCGGGCCGCCACCTCCACCACCACCTCGGCCACCGCCACCACCGCCCCGGCCGGCGGGGCCGCGCCGGCGCGGCTGCCAGTCGGTGAGCCGATCGGCCTCGCGGCGATTGGCGATGTGGCGCAGCAACTCCGGATCGACCCGATGCTTCGTGGCGGCCTGGTCGGTGCGGCCGGAGTAATCGAACAGGTCGAACAGCCGCTTGCCCACCAGCACGTGCTGCCACAGTGGCACCGGTCGGTGCTCGTC
>CAMCWJ010000168.1 GCA_945882475.1 Bifidobacterium breve | reverse complement strand
CAGCGCGCCCTGCGGATCAAGGTCGACAAGGAGCACCTTGCGGCCATACTCGGCCAGCGCCGCGCCGAGGTTGATGGTGGAGGTGGTCTTGCCCACCCCGCCCTTCTGGTTGCACATCGAGATCACCACGGCCGGGCCGTGCGTGGTGCGCGGCTGCGGTTCGGGGACGGCACGCGGCGGACGGCCGGTGAGACCGACCTGCACCTCGTCTGCGTCGTCGGTCACGCGGCCGCCCACCGGATCGGGTGAAACGACGGCGTGGCGAACATCGGCGAAAGTGTAGCCGTGTCCCACCGCCTAGTGTGGTGACATGGCCCTCAAGCACCGCATCCCCCTGCTGCGCTGGTCGGTCTGGCGCCTTGCGTTCGGGGTCCGCAACATCTCCCGGACCGGCCAGATCGGCGACGGCCGGGAGGCGGCGGCGGTGGACTACGTACTGGCCAACGCCCGCGCAGGCGACCTCGACGACGTGATCGCCACCATCGACCGGTTCGGCTACCAGGAGTCGATCCTGATCAACGTCGGAGACGAGAAGGGCCTGCTGCTCGATGCCGCGGTCCGCCGGGCGGATCCGGCGCTGGCGCTGGAGTTGGGCACCTACTGCGGGTACGGCGCGCTGCGGATCGCCCGGGCCGCACCCCGGGCCCGGGTGCTCTCGCTGGAACTGGCCGAGGCCAACGCCGCCAACGCCCGCCGCATCTGGGCGCACGCCGGGGTGGCGGACCGGATCACCTGCGTGGTCGGCACCATCGCCGACGGCGGCGCCACCCTGGACACCCTGGCCCGCGACCACGGGGTCGCACCCGGTGCACTGGACTTCCTGTTCATCGACCACGACAAGGCCGTGTATCTGCCCGACCTGCAGCGCATCGTTGAGCGCGGCTGGCTGCATCGGGGCAGCATCGTCGTCGCCGACAACATCCTGGTGCCCGGCGCCCCGAAGTACCGGGCCTTCATGCGGGCCCAGCAGGGCCGGGCGTGGAACACCGTTGAACACAAGACCCACGCCGAGTACACCTCGGTGCCCGACCTGGTGCTGGAGTCCCACTACCTGGGGTGAGGCTCAGTACCTGGGGTGAGGCTCAGTACCTGGGGTGAGCCTCAGGCCCGGGGGTGGGCGCCGGCCCACACCTCGCGCAGGGCGGTGACGGTCACCAGGGTGTAGATCTGGGTAGTCGTCACCGAGGCGTGGCCGAGCAGTTCCTGCACCACGCGTACGTCGGCGCCGCCGTCGAGCAGATGGGTGGCGAACGAGTGCCGCAGCGTGTGCGGTGAGACCGCCGCGGTGATCCCGGCCCGCCCCGCGGAGTCCTGCAACACCTGCCAGGCACTCTGGCGGGAGAGTCGGCCGCCGCGGGCGTTCAGGAACACTGCGGGTGTCCCGCGTCCCCGTCGCGCCAGGTCCGGCCGGCCGCGCACCAGGTAGGCGTCCAGCGCCGCGATGGCCGGCCGGCCGACCGGCACCAGTCGCTGCTTGCCGCCCTTGCCGCGCAGCAGCACCGAGCGGGCGTGGGTGTCGATATCGTCGACGTCCAGGCCCACCGCCTCGGAGATCCGGGCGCCGGTGGAATAGAGCAACTCCAGCAGTGCCCGGTTGCGCAGGGTGAGCGGCCCGTCGCTCTCGGCATCACCACCGGCGCCTTCGAGAAGTGCCAGGACGTCGTCGAGGGACAGGCTCTTGGGTAGCCGCCGGCTCGGGGTGGGAGGTTTGACCGCGCGGGCCACGTCCAGATCGATGATGCCCTCGGCCGAGGCGAACTTATGCAACCCCCGAACCGCGATCAGCGCCCGCGCCGCCGACACCGCCGACAGCGGCATCGCACCGGTATCGGCATCGCCGCGCCGCAGCGCCACCAGGAATTCGCTGACGTCGGTCTCGCTGACCCCACGCAGATCGGTGATGCCGCGCAGGCTCAGGTGCTCGGCGTAGCGCCGCAGATCGCGCCGGTAAGAACTGATGGTGTTGGCCGCCACGCCACGCTCGATGGTGAGGTGGTCCAGGTAGCCCTGCAACTGGCCGTCCAGCGCGGTGAACTGGGCGGTGGTCACCGGAGTTGCCTCGCGGCGAAGGCTGCCGGGCGATCCGGCCACGGCGCATCGGCCGGCCGGGTCGCTCTTCCGTCGACGACCGCCGCATACGCGGCCAGCACACCCGCGGCGGCGGTCGCATTGACGATCTCACCGGCGAGCACCGCCCCGACCGCCTCGCCGAGGTCGAACCAGTGCACGCTCAGATCGGCTTCCTCGTTGTCGTCGGCGGCGGGCCGGACGCCGGTGGTCAGGTCGCGGGCCAGGTACACCCGCACCGCCTCATCGCAGAATCCCGGCGACACGGCGACATCGATGAGCACCCGCCAGGCCCCGGCCACCACACCGGTCTCCTCGAGCAGTTCGCGGGCGGCACCCTGAATCGGATCCTCCCCGGCCAGGTCGAGCAACCCGGCCGGCAATTCCCAGATCCGCCGACCCAACGGATGCCGGTACTGGTGGATCATCAACAGCCGGTCGTCGGCGTCGACGGCGGCGACGGCGACCGCCCCGTAATGCTCGACGACTTCGCGGATCGCCGTCCGGCCGCCGGGCATCCGCACCTCGTCGGCGCGCAGCGCGAGAACCCTTCCGGTGTAGACGGTTTCGGAGGAGACCGTCTCGAAGTCGTGCGTTCCGACGTCGGGTTCAGCCACGGGCATGGTCGGCCAGCGGCTGCGCAACGGCATCATCGGAATGCTCGCGGCCGTTGGCGTGGTGCTCGGGCATCTCCACCGGGAGCCGTTCGGCCGCCTTGTATTCCAGCGCCGCACCGACGAATGCGACAAATAGCGGGTGCGGACGGGTGGGCCTGCTCTTCAACTCCGGGTGAGCCTGGGTGCCCACCAGAAAGGGGTGTGTCTCACGCGGGTACGCGACGAACTCCACCAGGTGGCCGTCCGGCGAGGTGCCGGAGAATCGAAGTCCGCTGGCCGCGATCCGGTCCCGGTAGGCGTTGTTCACCTCATAGCGGTGCCGGTGGCGTTCGGACACCTCGGTGGCCTGATATGCCTCGGCGACAACGGATCCCGGCTCCAGGACCGCCGGGTAGGCGCCCAGTCGCATGGTGCCGCCGAGATCGGCCTCGCCCGCGACAACCTCGCGCTGATCGGCCATCGTCGAGATCACCGGATCCGGGGTGTCCGGCTCGAATTCAGCGGAGTTGGCCTGCTCGAGTCCCACCGACCGGGCAGCCTCGATCACGATGCACTGCAGACCCAGGCACAGTCCCAGCACCGGCAGCCCGCGATGGCGGGCGTAGCGGATGGCCCCGATCTTGCCCTCGATACCGCGGATTCCGAACCCGCCCGGAATCAGCACCGCGTGCACGTCCTCGAGTGCGGTGGCCGCTCCGCTGTCGGTCTCGCAGTCATCGGAGGGCACCCACCGCATCTCCACCTTGGCACGGTGCGCGAATCCCCCGGCGCGCAACGCCTCGGCGACCGAGAGGTAAGCGTCCGAGAGGTCGATGTACTTGCCCACCAACGCGATTCGCACGTTCTCCTGCGGGTCGTGCACCCGGCGCAGCAGGTCGTCCCAGGTGGTCCAGTCCACGTCGCGGAACGGCAGGTTCAACCGGCGCACCACGTAGGCGTCGAGTTCCTCCCGGTGCAGCACCTTCGGGATGTCATAGATCGACGGCGCATCCGGGGTGGAGATCACGCCGTCGATGTCGACGTCGCACATCAGCGCGATCTTGTTCTTCAGCGCCTCCGGCACGTCGCGGTCACAGCGCAGGATCAGCGCGTCCGGCGTGATACCGATGCTGCGCAGGGTGGCCACCGAATGCTGGGTGGGTTTGGTCTTCAACTCCCCCGACGGCGCCAGAAACGGGATCAGCGAGACGTGCAGGAAGAAGCAGTTCTCCCGGCCGACCGCATGCCGCACCTGCCGGGCTGCCTCCAGGAACGGCTGCGATTCGATGTCGCCGACGGTGCCGCCGACCTCGGTGATGACGACGTCGGGCCGGTTTCCCTCGGCGTCGGGTTGAGCCATCTGCAGGATGCGGGCCTTGATCTCGTCGGTGATGTGCGGGATCACCTGCACGGTGTCACCGAGGTACTCGCCGCGGCGCTCCTTGGCGATGACGGTCGAATACACCTGTCCGGTGGTCACATTCGCCGAGCCGTACAGGTTGCGGTCCAGGAACCGCTCGTAGTGGCCGACGTCGAGATCGGTTTCGGCGCCGTCCTCGGTGACGAACACCTCGCCGTGCTGGAACGGGTTCATGGTGCCGGGGTCGACGTTGAGATAGGGGTCGAGTTTCTGCATGGTGACCTGCAGGCCGCGAGCGGTGAGCAACTGGCCCAGGCTGCTGGCGGTGAGGCCTTTGCCGAGCGAGGACACCACACCACCGGTCACGAAGAGATGCTTGGTGGCGCCCTGCGGGTGCTTGCGCAATGCTGGCAAGAGCGACCTCCGTGACGACGGCGCAGGACTTGGTTTTCCAAGCCGGCTGTGCGGTCCGCCGGCCTGGTTGGGGCCTGCCGACCCACGGAAATTCACCCTAACACCGACCCCGGCGAGGCGCCGATGACACACCGATCAGGGAACGGTGACTGCACCCGCGTCAGGTCCGAGGCCGTATTTCGCCGGCGGCTTTCCGTCGATCAGCGCCTGCAGTGCCAGCACGGTGGTGATTCGGCCGGCGGCGGTGCCGACATCGTCGACGGTGGTCACCGCGCCTGACAGTGGCGGATCGGCGCGGGTCAGCGCCACCGCCGAGACACCCTCGGCGCAGCCCTCCCGGCCGGCCAGCACGGTGGCGATACCGTGCGGGGCCAGTGCGGCGGCGAACCGGGCCACGGTGGCACCCTTGTTACCGGCATCCTCGGGAAGGGCCCCGCCGGTGACCACCACCGCGGAGTTCGCCGCGGCGAGTCGCTCGCCCGGATAGGTCAGGAAGCCGGTGTCGCGCAATGTCGTCAGCACGGTGGCGCGCGCGTCGTCGTCGGCGGCGGCGATCGCCGGATCGCGGTTGATCAGCAGCGCGATGCCGAGCAGATCCCCGGCCTGGGCCCCCTGGTCGGTCAGGCCGGGGTCTAGTTGGGTGCCCGGCGGCAGGATCGGCGAGTTGACCACCGACCGCAGCTTCTCGGCGGAGTTGGCGCCGACGAACTCTTCGGTCAGCGCGATCGTGCCGGTGACAGTGCCGCCGGCCTGACCTACCAGAGCGGCTATCGCCTCGACGTCATCGTCGGCCGCGTCGGGTGTGCGGAACACCACCACCGACTTGCCGGCCAGGGCATCCCGGACGATTCGGCCAGCCACCTGGGTATCGAATTGATTTGCCGCAGTGAGTTTTTCGTTGAGCGCATTCTGCTCCTCGGCGCGCCCGCCGTCATCGCCACGCTGACTGACGGCCCCGTCGGGGAGGATCGACGCCACCCTGGCGGACAGCACCCCGGAGCCCAGCACCAGACCGAGCGCCAGTGCCAGGAACACCGCCGTGAGCCAGATGACATGGTGACGAAGCGCCATCACATGAGCCTTTCTGCTCCCGGTCAGGGATGTCCGGGGTTTAGTTCAGCAGTTGCTGCACCCACAGCGCGGCCCGGTGCCAGTAGACGGCGATCCAGTCCAGCACCACGGTGTGCGTGCTCGAAGCCCACAGCGCCGCGCTCATCGCCAGCAGCATCGCGAGGACGAGCAGTGCGATCGAGACGCCGGAGACATGGCTGCGGTACAGCGTCGCAACGGCTTTGGCGTCGACGATCTTCTCGCCCACCTTCAGCCGGGTCAGGAATGTCGACGGGTTGCTCTGCACCCGGGTGCGGTCGAAGAACTCCTCGATGCTGGCCGACTGGCCGACCGTGACGATCAGTGCCGCCCCATGGTGTTCGACGAGCAGCAGTGCGAGGTCGGCGGCCGACCCGGCTGCCGGGAAGGTCATGGCACCGATACCCAGATCCTGGATGCGCTCGAGGCCTCCGGCGTGCCCGTCGGCGTCGGCCGGCAGCACGACCTGCGCACCGCAGGTGAGCACCTCCGCGCTCATCTGCTCGGGGTTGCCGACGATCAGTTGCGGACGGTAGCCGCCGTGGCGCAGCACGTCCGCTCCGCCGCCGACGCCCACGAGAACCGGCTGATACTCCTTAATGAACGGCTTGAGGGCCTTGAGATCCTCTGCGGCACCGGGCCCGTCGGCGACCACCACCACATGGCGGCGATAGACGTCGACGTCGATGTCGGGGATGCCGATGCCGTCGATCAGCAACGGGCTCTCACTGCGGATGTATTCGATGGTGTTGCCCGCGAACGCCTCCAGGTGGGCGACCAGGCCGGTCTTCGCGTCGTGCATGAGGTCGCGGATCTCTTCGTCGGTGCGCTCCACGCCGTGTATCAGCCGGCGATCCCCCGAGTACACCCCGCCTTCGTGCAACCGAACCTTGGCGCCGTCCTTGATCTTCTTGAAGACCTCCGGACCGCAGTTGTCGATCAGCACGATGTTGTTGGCGACGAGAACCTCGGGTCCGAGGTTGGGATAGCGGCCCGAGATCGACGGCGAGGCGTTGACCACACCTGCCACCCCGGCGTCGACGAGCGCGTCAGCGGTGACCCGGTCGAGGTCGAGCACATCGAGCACGACGATGTCGCCCGCCCCGACCCGGCGCAGCAGCC
>CAMCWJ010000167.1 GCA_945882475.1 Bifidobacterium breve | reverse complement strand
GTTCGGGCTCGGGCATTCTTCGGCCGAGCCCGGTGGCTCGACCTGGACGGTCGCGTGTTCGAGTCCGCGCGCGGCGAGCACCGCCCGCGCGTCGTCGAGCACCCGTTCCGAGCGGCCGTTGCTCGTCAGGTGCGCGGTCACCATGTCCTTGCCCGGCACCAGCGTCCACACGTGCAGGTCGTGCACGTCGGTGACCCCGTCCACCGCGGCCAGTGCCGAGCGCAGTTCATCGACGTCGATGTGCCGCGGTGAGGACTCCGACAGGATCCGCAGCGCCGCCCGGGCCAGGGCGATAGCCCGCGGCAGCACCCACAGCGCCACCAGCACGGCCACCACGGTGTCGGCGTACGGCCAGCGAGTCGTCACCATCACCACACCCGCGATCAGCACCCCGACGCTGCTGACCGCGTCGGCCACCACCTCCATGTAGGCGCCTTTGACCGCCAGGCTGCCTTCGGCCTGCGACCGAAGCAGAAGCACCACGGCGATGTTCGCGGCCAGGGCCAGCAGTGCCACCAGAATCATCGGCCAACCCGGGATGTTCGGCGGTTGGCCCAGCCTCTCGATCGCCTCGTAGACGATGAATACCGCGACGCCAAGCAGCAGGACGGCGTTGGCCACCGCGGTGAACACCTCGGCGCGGTGCCAACCGTAGGTCCGCGCCGGTGACTTCGAGCCCCGGCGGGCCAACAGCACCGCCGTCAGCCCCATGAAGAGTGCGACGAGGTCGGTGAGCATGTGGGTGGCGTCGGCGAGCAGCGCCAGTGAATTGATCATCAGCGCTGTCGTCAGTTCGACGACGAAGAAAACCCCCAGAATCGCCGAGGCGGCGATCATCCGGCTGACCCGGGAGTCCGCGCTGCCGTGGCTGTGTCCGGCACCCATGGCTGCAATCTATGCAGATAGGCGCACGGACGGCAAGGACGGTACTTGGTCCCCCTTAACAGCCCGGATTAGAGCCAGGCCGACCAGAACCGGGTCAGCTGGCCCCCGAACATCGCCAGATTGGCCGACACCCCGGACAGGTCGAAGAACCAGAAGACGAGTGAGAAGAACCAGCGGTTCAGCCCTGGCGCGATCAGCAGCACGAGCAGGATCATGAAGCCGAACTGCTTGGCCGGTTCCAGCGCGCGCTGGGTCGCCGCGCTCAGATGGGGTTCCAGGGCGGCGTAGCCGTCCAATCCCGGAATCGGCAGCAGGTTCAGCACCAGCGCGGTGATCTGCAGGAAGCCCAGGAATGCGACGCCGGCCCAGAAGACGGCGTGGTCGGGATTCCAGAACAACCGGGTGGCCGCGAGCAACAGCACGCCCAGCACCAGGTTGGCCAACGGGCCGGCCAGGCTGACCAGGGTGCGCTGACGCGGCGTCATGAAGCCGGTGCGAAGGTACACCGCGCCGCCGGGCAGGCCGATCCCGCCGAGGGCGATGAACAACAACGGAAGGCCCAGCGACAGCACCGGATTGGAGTACTTCAGCGGATTCAGCGTCAGATAACCCCGGGCCGCGGTCTCGTGGTCGCCGAACCGCCACGCGGTGTAGGCGTGACCGAACTCGTGCAGGCACAGCGAGACGAGCCACCCGGCGATTACGAAGAGGAACACCCCGACGTAGGCCACCGTCGGCGTCGCTCGACCCGCCATCCAGGCTATTACGCCTCCGACGGCGGTGAGTCCGACGAGCAACAGGAAGATCGGGCTGGGGCGCACCGACTGGCGCAACGGACGAACGCTCACCGAAACGAAGCTACCCGGTCGTTCCGTCGACGGCGGCCGATGACGTCACGCCGGCGCCTCAGCCGACCCGCAGCCAACCGGTGGTGTGCCGGTAGAACGTCGAGCGCTTCACATCGCGCGGCCCCTCGACGCCGTCGCGGACCACTCGTGCGCCGGTGGTGCCCAACTGGACGGCGCGACCGGCCAGCCACCGTCGGCGACCGCCCATGACCGTCGCGCGAAGTCCCGGCATCGCCGACGTCGGCTCGATCCGCACCGCCGAGACGTCGCCGTCGAAGAGCACCGCGTCATCCACCACGGCCTCTCCGCGCAGTGCCGCGGAATCCACCGGCGGCAGCCACAGCGCCGCCCCGACGATCACGGTCGCGGTGTCGTCGCGCACCAGGGGAACACGTCGGGCCACGCCGCGGATTGCTCGGCGCGCGCCACGCCAGTCGCGGACGGGCGCGACTTCGATGTCAAGACGTTCGGCCCGCATCAGCCGGGTCAGGACTGCGGCAAGATCCGCGTCGGATCCCACGACGACTATCCGCCGCACGTCCAGAGCGGCCGCGTCGATCGCGTTCGGCTCACTGGCCTGAGACCTCGGCAGGGACGCCAGTGCGCGCGGCAGCTTGCGGTCACCGCAGTGCAGCACGGTGATCTCGGTGGTGATCAACGACACTCCTCGCCCGGCTCCGATAGGGTGACTCACCGGCTGGACACAATATGCCAGGAGCGGAGCGGGGTTAGGCCATGCCGGCAATAGTCCTGATCGGCGCCCAGTGGGGCGACGAGGGCAAGGGGAAGGCCACCGATCTACTCGGTGGACGCGTTCAATGGGTGGTGCGCTACCAGGGCGGCAACAACGCCGGGCACACCGTGGTCCTGCCGACCGGGGAGAACTTCGCGTTGCACCTGATCCCGTCGGGCATCCTGACGCCCGGGGTGACCAACGTGATCGGCAACGGCGTCGTCGTCGACCCGGGTGTGCTGCTCACCGAATTGCGCGGACTCGATGATCGCGGCATCGACACCTCCCGGCTGCTGATCTCCGCCGACGCGCACCTGCTGATGCCCTATCACGTGGCCATCGACAAGGTGACTGAGCGCTATATGGGTAGCAAGAAGATCGGCACCACCGGCCGCGGCATCGGGCCGTGCTACCAGGACAAGATCGCCCGGATGGGTATCCGCGCCGCCGACGTGCTCGACCCGGACCTGCTGGCCGCCAAGATCGGTGCCGCGCTGGAGTTCAAGAACCAGGTGCTGGTCAAGATCTACAACCGCAAGGCCCTCGATGCCGACGAAGTCGTCGAGACCCTGCTGGCGCAGGCCGAAGGCTTCTCGCATCGGATCGCAGACACTCGGCTACTGCTCAACAACGCTCTCGAAGCCGGCCAGACCGTCCTTCTGGAGGGTTCCCAGGGCACCCTGCTCGACGTCGATCACGGCACCTACCCGTACGTCACGTCGTCCAACCCCACCGCGGGCGGGGCGACCGTAGGCTCCGGCATCGGGCCGACCCGCATCACCACCGTGCTGGGAATCCTGAAGGCCTACACCACCCGGGTCGGCTCCGGCCCGTTCCCCACCGAGTTGTTCGACGCAAGCGGCGAGTACCTGTCCAAGACCGGTGGCGAGGTCGGCGTGACCACCGGCCGGCAGCGCCGCTGTGGCTGGTTCGACGCTGTCATCGCCCGCTACGCCACGCGTGTCAACGGCATCACCGACTACTTCCTGACCAAGCTCGACGTGCTTTCCAGCCTGGAGACCGTTCCGGTGTGTGTCGGCTACACGGTGGACGGCAAGCGCACCGACGACATGCCGATGACCCAGAGCGACATCGCCCGCGCCGTGCCGGTCTACGAGGAGCTCCCCGGTTGGTGGGAGGACATCTCGGGTGCGCGGGAGTTCGACGACCTGCCCGCCAAGGCCCGCGACTATGTGCTGCGGCTGGAAGAGCTTGCCGGAGCGCCGGTTTCGTGCATCGGGGTCGGTCCGGGCCGGGATCAGACCATCGTGCGCCGCGATGTGCTGGCGGCCAGGTCGTGACGTTGGAGCAGGACCCACACGCGCTCGATCCCGACTACGACAGCCACGGCGGCTTCCCCCGGTTTCAGATCATTGACGAGCCTGCGGGTTTCGGCCGCTTCGTCACGGCCATGCGCCGCGCTCAGGATCTCGCGGTGTCGACCGACGTCACCGACTGGAATCTGGCAGCGGACCGTGTCGAGGAACTGATCGCCTACCTGGCACCGAACGAGGTCGCGGGCGGGGTGGCACCTGCTGGGCGGGTCGCGAGTCTGCCGGGTGCGGGCAGCATCCTGATGCCGCCGTGGGAGGTCCGCCGATTCGATTCCGAGATGGTCGAGATCGGCGTGCAGTTCAGCCGCTACCACGTCGGTGGCAACAACGCCGTGCACGGCGGCATGGTCGCGATGATGCTCGACGTGATGTGCGGGATCATCATCCATGCCATCGGCCGGCCGATCAGCCGCACCGCCTTCCTGCACGTCGACTACCGCAACGTCACCCCGATCGACGTGCCGCTGATCGTGCGGGGCTGGGCGTCGAAGATCGAGGGTCGCAAGACCTTCGTCAACTGCGAACTCACCGACACGGACGGGACGCTGCTCGCCGAGGCCAACGGCTTGATGGTGCAGCTGCTGCCCGGCCAGCCCTGATTTCGGAGCCAACTGTCAGAATGACCTGATGGCTCAACAACAGTCGCGCACCATTAAGGCACTCACGACGCCCCGCGCCGCCGCGTTGGCCGGCGTGCTCTTCGCTGTGCTGTTCGGGGCCGCCATCATCCTGATCCGCTCGTCGTTGCCCGAGGGGGCACAACCGGGTTCGCAGTGGGTTGATAGCGGCAGCGACAAGATCCGGCTGGCGTCCGAACTGATGCCGTTCGCCGGCATCTGTTTCCTGTGGTTCGTCGGTGTGGTGCGTGCCAACCTCGGCCGCTACGAGGATCGGTTCTTCGCCACCGTGACCCTCGGCAGCGGGCTGTTGTTCCTGGCGATGATGTTCGCCTCCTCCGCGGTGGGCGCCGGACTGGCCGAAAGCCGGCACTACTCCGGTGCCGACTCCGGCGTGGGGATCTTCGGCCAGATGCTGCTGCTGAAGTTGTCCAAGACCTACGCGTTGAAGATGGCGGCGGTATTCATGATGTCGCTGGCCACCATCTGGCTGCGCACCGGGCTGATGCCGCGCTGGCTGGTGCTGCTCAGCTACGCCGCCGCGGTGATCCTGATCATCGGCGGGGACACCACGATGTGGCTGGTGCTGGCGGTCCCGGTGTGGGTGTTGATCGTCAGCGTGATGTTCCTGGTGCGGGCCGGGGTGTTCGAGGCTCATCGCGACGAGGATCAGGACCGCGCGCCGGGATAGGAATCTCGCCGGTGATCTCGATGTCCTCGGCGTGGAAGGCCGGCCACCAGATTCGCGGACCGATGAGTGTGAACAGTGCCGGAATCACGACGGTGCGCACGACGAAGGTGTCCAGCAGGATGCCGAGACCGACGATGATGCCCAACTGGGTCAACGCGATCAGGGGCAGCACCCCGAGTACCGCGAACACCGCCGCCAGCACGATGCCGGCACTGGTGATCACCGCGCCGGTTGCCGACACCGCGCGCACGATGCCACCGCGGGTGCCGTAGAGCGGGGTCTCCTCCTGTGCCCGGCTCACCAGGAAAATGGTGTAGTCGACACCGAGGGCCACCAGGAACAGGAACGCGAACAACGGCGTGGTGTTGTCCAGAGCCGGGAAGCCCAGCAGGTGCACGCTGACCCAGCCGCCCAGGCCCAGCGCCGCCAGGGTGGACAACGCGGTCGTCGCCACCAGCACCAGCGGTGTCAGCGCCGCCCGCAGCAGAATGTAGAGCACCGCGAGCACCACGATCAGGATCGCCGGTATCACCGCCCAGCGGTCACGGACAGCGACCTCCTTGGTGTCCAGAGCGGTGGCATCCGATCCGCCGACGAGCGCCTCAGGATCTGCCTGGCGCACCGAATCACGAAGTGCCACAACAGTACTGAAGGCAGTATCGGAGGCCGGTGCGGAGTCCAGCACAACCTGCCACTGGCTCAGGCCGGTGTCGGAGACGCCGGCCGGGTTCACCGATACGATTCCCGGAGTGGCCGATATCGCCGCTTGCACCTCCGCGGCCCGGTCGGTGCGGCCGATCACCCGGGTCGGGTCCGTCGATCCGCCGGGGAAGTGAGCCGCCAGTGTCTTGAACCCGTCCACCGAATCGGCACGCACCCGGAACTGGTCGATCAGGGACAGGCCCACCGGGGTGCCGATCGCGCCGGTGGCCAGCACGCCCAGTGCCAGCACCGAGGCGACTGCCACCCGGCCCGCGTGGTCGGACACCCAGTCGGCAACCCGGTGCCAGGCACCGGTGGTGGTGATCGCGGCCGATCCCGGCCGGGGACTGAAGGGCCAGAACAACTTCGGGCCGAACAGGGCCAGCAGCGGGGGCAGTACCAGTACCACGAAAACGGCGGCCACCAGCAGTCCGGCGGCGGCCTGCACGCCGAGGCTGCGGGTGGTGGGCGAAGCGGCCAGCAGCAGGGTCAGCAGGGCCAGCACCACGGTGGCGTTGCTTGCCACGATGGCCGGCCCGGCGAAGCGAACCGCGGTGCGCAGCGCCTGCCGATGCGCCTCCGACTGTGCCGTAGGCGTCAAACCAGGCGTCTCGCGGCGTAGTTCCTCTCGATAGCGCGAGATCAGCAGCAGCGCATAGTTGGTTCCCGCACCGAACACCAGCACGCTGGTGATGCCCGAACTTGACCCGTCACCACCCATGCCGATCGCCTCGGCAAGGGCCGCTCCGCCGACCGCCGCGATGCGGTCGGCGAAACCGATCACCAGCAGTGGCACCAGCCACAGCACCGGGGAGCGGTAGGTGATGATCAGCAGCAGTGCCACGACGGCCCCGGTGACGGCCAG
>CAMCWJ010000166.1 GCA_945882475.1 Bifidobacterium breve | reverse complement strand
GGCGTGCCGAGCCGGCCCTGAAGCTGGCCGACTATTTCGCCGAACTAACCCGGTTCCTACCGCCGGAGTTGGTCTCGGCGGCCGCCCAGACCTCGGATCTGACCGCCTCCAACGTGCCCGGAATACCGGTGCCGGTGTGGCTTGCCGGGGCCAAGATCGAGCGGATGTACCCGTTGGTCGGAACCATCGGCGCCGCCATCAACGTCACGATGCTGACCTATGAGGGCATCGCGAGCGTGGGAGTCAGCAGCGACGATTTGGCGGTCGACGATCGCGAGACACTGATCGACAGCCTGCGATCGGGATTCCGAGAGGTCATCGGATCCGCGGTCTTGGACGGGGATCCACTGACGCGCTGATGGTCACCCTTCATGTTGAGCGGACGATCGCGGCGCCACCCGAGCAGGTGTTCGCCTGGCTGGCTGACCCGGCGAACCTAATCGTTGCACCGTTGGTGGTGCGAGCCGGCTGGGCGAAGGACTCCGCGGCGCCTGGCGTCGGCGCGGTGCGCGCGGTGATCGCGACCGGAATGTGGTTTCGCGAGGAGATCACCGCCTACGACCCGCCACGCAGCTACAGCTATCGGATCTTCCAATCCGTTCCCGCCTTCAACCACGACGGCGGAACACTGACCTTTACGTCATCCGGCGGCGGCACGCACGTTGATTGGACCAGCTCCTACTCCCATCCGATTCACGCGGGCGGAAAGGCCATGGAGGCGCTGAGTTCGCGGCTGCTGCCGTGGAATTTCCGTGCAATCCTCGCCGGGTGCGCCCAGGCGTTGGAGCGCTGAGTTGTTGGAGCGCTGAGCCGTTGGAGACATGAGTCTGGCCGCCCGCGGGTTCTGCGCGGGGCCAGGACTCGCCTCATCTCGGCCGGAGAGGAGCCACCGCACTGCGGACTGCGTCAATGCGCTTGTTTAGTGAGCCCGCGACCGGCAGTACCGGCAGTTCGGTGTGCTCGGCGAAGATCGTTGCCAGGATTCGCTGGGATTCGGAGCGGGCATGAACGCCATCACGCTGTGGGTCGGGCTGCCAGGGAAAGTCGTCCTGGCACCACACCACCGAGGCACTCTGTGCCGTCCACTCCAGCGCCTCCGGCAACAGCGATGCATCGTCGTAGTACTGGATGCTGTAGACGGCAGTCATGAGTGGACCACTGTCGGAGACCACCCAGGCCTGCCCGGACAGATCGGCAGCCAGCAGTGCCGATACCTCCGATGCGCGCTGCGCGGCCAGCACGGTCGCCTGCTCGGCCGAATTGGGGACCCGCCCCTGCTGGTGGACCCAGGTTCGCAGGAACTCCCCGGCGACGACCGCCGGCAGACTCTCCCCGAGCGCGGCCGCCAACGTCGACTTGCCGGTCGATTCCCCGCCCACGACCGAGACCAGGCCGACGCGCACGGGCTCAGGCACGGGCTTCCACCGGTGATGCCGGCGCCTGGCCTTCCGCGCGTGCCGACCATGCTCGCCACCCGGTCACGGCCATGGCGACGAGCACCGCGTAGAACAGCGAGGTGAAGTAGAGCCCCTGACTGGCGTAGAGCGCCACACCGACGACGTTCACCACGATCCACATCGGCCAGGTCTCGGTCTTCTGCAGCACCATCAGCAGTTGAGCGGCCAGCGATCCCACCAGCATGAAGGCGTCACCCCAGCTTGCCGCCCCGCCGATGCTGCGCAGCAGTGGCGCTGCCAGTGCCCACAGCACGACAACGCCGGCCGCGCCAATCAGGCGGTGGGCCCGGGTGAGCCGGCCCGGCACCCGGGCACCCTCACGGCCCCAGGAGAACCAGCCCCAAATCGCCGCGACGATGAAGATCAGCTGCATGGCGGCGGAGGCGAAAAGGTCGAACCCGAGGAACAGCCAGCCGTACAACAGGCTCGACACGAAGTAGAACGGCCACGTCCAGCGGGTCCCGCGGATGCTGAGGCCGACGGCGAGTAGAGCCGTGATCACCGAAGCGAATTCGATGACGGTGACGTCGTAGTCCCACACCCTGAAAAGCACAGTCATATCGGACGCTCCCTGCCCGGCATTACCCGGACGGTTGTGCGGTCGGCGACGCCGTATGCCACCTTCTCAGACCGGTTGCCCGGACTCCCGCGGTTGTTATCCCTAAGCTACAGCCCCCCTTCCCGGACCGGCGTAATCTGTGGGCCATGGCGGACAACGGAGCCGAGCAGGCTCAGAAAATGGCGGGCGGCAACATCTCGGCACTGCTGCCCCAGGAACGCAATACCGAGCAGGAACGTCTGCACCGCAAGCAGAACCTCGCCGCGGCCTTCCGGCTCTTCAGCAAGTTCGGTTTCGACGAGGGCGTGGCCGGACACATCACCGCCCGCGACCCGGAGTTCACCGACCACTTCTGGGTGAACCCGTTCGGTATGCACTTCGGCCACATCCGGGTCAGCGATCTGCTGCTGGTACGCCACGACGGCACTGTCGTCGAAGGTGATCTGCCGGTGAATCAGGCCGCGTTCGCCATCCACTCCCAGGTGCACGCCGCACGCCCCGACGTCATCGGCGCCGCGCACGCCCACTCGGTGTACGGCAAGACCTGGTCGACCCTGGGCCGCACGCTGGACCCGATCACCCAGGACGCCTGCGCCTTCTATGAAGACCATGCGCTGTTCGACGACTACTCCGGTGTGGTGCTCGACACCGAAGAGGGCAAGCGCATCGCCCACGCCCTGGCCGGCAACAAGGCCGCGATCCTGCGCAATCACGGCCTGCTCACCGTCGGACAGTCGGTCGAGGAAGCGGCCTGGTGGTTCATCACCATGGAGCGCACCGCGCACGCCCAACTGATGGCCGAGGCCGCCGGCACGCCGATCCTGATCGATCCGGAGATGGCCAAGCTCACCAGCACTCAGATCGGCAGCCACTTCGCCGGCTGGTTCAGCTTCCAACCGTTGTACGCCCGGATCACCCGCGAGCAGCCCGATCTGTTCGATTAGTCGCGCAAGAGCCGAATCGGGTCGCGTCCGTCGACGAATCCGATGAACGGAAACAGCATCGAATAGCCGAGCAGCCGCTGCACGGTGTCGCTGCACATCCGGGCCCGCTCGCGGCTGATCGCCAGGCTGTAGTTCTCCTGCTGGCGCGCCCAGGGTTCGCAGTACTGGGTGGTCGCGGCCAGCCTGGGCTTGTCGGTGTGGTTGGCGCCGGCGCAATGGATCAGGGTGCCCACGAAGAACACCGCCGACCCCGCCGGCATCACGGCAGGCACCATCTTCGTGACGTCAACATCGCCCAGTGAAACCTCGCCCCACAGATGACTCTTCGGGTACACCAACGTCGCGCCGTTGTCCTCGGTGAAGTCGTCGATCGCCCAGATCAGCGCCGCCCCAATGGGTTTGCGCGGACGAGGGAACGGATAGAAGCCGTCATCGTGGTGCAGTGGCTGACGCACCTCGCCCGGCATGACGTTGATGACCTGCAATTGGGATAGCAGATACCCGGGCTGCAGTATTGCGTCGAGCATGGCCAGGACCAGTGGATGCTCGACAATCGGGTTGCACGCCAACGTCTTTTCGATGACGGAGTAGATGCGCCGGGTGCGGTAGCCCTCGAAATCGTTGCGACCGTCGAAGGTGAGGAACGGCTCGGACGCCTCGCGGATCGCCGCCACAGTTTCGGGCGGGATCAGGTCGGGGATGATGACGTAGCCGTCCTCATTCACTGCGTTGAGCAGAGTGGCGACGTAGGACGGATCAACCCCGTCGCGATCCTGACCTTCAGTCATTGCTCCGCACCGCCAATCCGAGAAACACAAAGAGACTTCGGGACAGGGCAACCATGTCGGTATCCGACAGCCTGCCGATCCGTTCGCCGAGCTTAGCCCTCGGCATCGTGGTGACCTTGTCGACCATGACGCGACTCGGTGTGCTCAGCCCGTTGGCACTGTCGGGCTCAAGTGGGATCCGCAGGAGCGGTACATCGACGGTGTCCGTGGTCAAGGGACAGACGGTGACCGATGCGGTCCTATCGAAGACATCATCCTGAATGACCAGGACCGGTCGAGGCTTCCCGGCGTAGTGCTTACCGCCGGATGCGGTCCACAGCTCTCCGCGCCTCACTCGACGTCCTCACCGCCGAACTCCGAAATGGCGTCGACGAACGCTTGATCGTCAGCCGCCTGATCACTGTGCGCTACCAGGGCCGACTGTCGGCTGGCCTCGGCGGCAAAGCCCACCGCGCGCACGTCCGGCACCCAGATCTGGACCGGTCGCAGACCTTGCTGACGCAGCCGGGTTCGATGGTCGGCGACTCGTCGACGAACAGAGGATTCTTCCTGCTCGGCCATGCCCGTCACGTTACATGTAACACGACTTACAAACCCATCCGCTCGCAGAACAACGCCGCGACCAGACTCAGATACTCGTCTTCGGTCACCACGCCGCGGCGGTAGCAGGACCGCAGCATCTCGTCGAGGTCGGTGAGGCTGAACCGGCGACGTTGGCCCTTGCCGATTCGGACCGGTTCGATGATCGAGCCGTCCTCACGAACGAAATCGTTGTTGCGCAGCCCCGCATTGACCCACTGCACCGACTTCCCGAAGAACCTCGCCACCTCCCCGGTGCCGTAATGCTTCTCCCCCTGGCCGGGGGTCTTCACGACCCGCGCGCGCCTGGGTGCCGGCGGGCCCGCGGGTTCGTCCGGGTGGTCGACGGGCTCATCCTCCGGGCGATCCTCGGCGAAGGCCCGCTCGATCTCAGCAGCCAGGGTGTTCACCCCCGCGCCGGCGACCGCGGCGGCATCGAGTCCGTCGACCGCCCGAACCTCGATGCGCAACGCAAAGTCGATCGGGTTGAATCCACCGTCGGTGGTGCACGGCTCGAGTTCACGGCCCATCAGCATGTTCAGGCCATGCCGTTGCAGGACCAGGCTCACCCGGCGCAGATGCTCCTCGCGGCCGAAATCAGCGATCGGAAACGGCACCCAGATGTCGGTCCTGGTGGCGATGGCCCGGCCCAAAGCCGAGAGGACGGCGTCCACCTCGGCCAGGTCGTCCGAACTCGCCGGCTCGCCCGGCTCGAAGCTGTACGACTCGGCGATCACCGCGCCCTGCTCGGCAGCCTTGACCGCGAGATCGTCGACCTCCAGGGTGCCGTGATCCCCCAGAACGATGACTGCGTAACTGGTATTGATGGACTGGGCCACCACACCACCCCCCTCTGCTCGCCTTCCCTGACACCCGCAGACTAAAGAGCGGGTCCGACAGAAATGGCCCTCGCGAACACCGAACGGGAGAGCGCCATGCAGATCGCCGATCACGTCTTCGTCGTCACCGGAGCCTCATCGGGCATCGGACTCCGCACCGCGGAGGCGCTGACCGCGCGGGGCGCGAAGGTGGCATTACTCGCGCGCAACACCGAGGCGCTCAAGGAACTCGCCGCACGCTTGCCCGGCAGCCTGGCACTGACCGTCGACGTCACCGATTTCGCGGCCTTCACCGCGGCTATCCACGCCGCGCACAATCACTACGGCCGCCTCGATGGATTGATCAACAACGCCGGCCGGGGCTATGGCGCGCCGGTGGAGGAAATCGATCCGGCCGCGTTCACCGAGATCGTCACCCTCAACGTGCTGGCCCCGATCGTCGGGATGCAGGCCGTCATCCCGATCATGCGGGCTGCCGGTGCCGGAGTGATCGTCAACGTCAACTCAGGCACATCGTTCATGACCATCCCGGACTACAGCGTCTACTCCGCCTCCAAGCGTGCACTGCTCGGCATCACCCAGACCGCGCGCGCGGAATTGGCGCCCGACGGCATCGTGGTCAGCGAGGTGTACCCGGGCATGACCGCCACCGATTTCGGCCGCAACCGGCTGGGCTCGGGTGGGGCCACCACCGACTACTCGGCCGGCGATCCCCCGGAGATGGTGGCCGACCTGATCGTGCGCGCCATCGAGGGCGGCGACGCGCAGTACTTCGTCAACGACTATCTGCGCAAGCTCGCCGGGGCCTGATTTACAGCCCGGGCTGATCCTCGATGATGCCCAGCCAGATCTGGGCGGCGTCGATGGCCACCTTCTCACTGATGAAGGCGTGCTGGGTTCCGGTGTAGATGTCGCGGAAGGCGCGTTCGAGCTTGCTACCCTCGCGGATCGAGGTGGTGCCGGCCACCAGGTGCGCCCATTCGGCGCAACTGCGGGCGACATCGGTGGCGTAGACCGCGGCCACCCGCATGTCGGCACGCAGGGCCGGGGTCAACTCCCCGCCGTCGGCGACGGCGGCCTCGGCGGTGGTGAACGCATCGAGCACCAGCAGTCGTGCCGCGCGCCAGGCCGCGACGTGATGGGCCAGGCCCTTCTGGAAGGTGGGTCGGCTGGCCAGCGAGGCCATGTCGCTCATCCGGTACTTGGTCGCGGCCAACTCCTGGACGTCGTCGAGCATGCTCTTGGACACCCCGAGCGCCCAGGCCGCATGGCCGGCGGCGGTGACGGGCATCATGCCCATCCGCCCGGCCGGCGAGTTACCCCGGCGCGGCTCGGATGAGAACAGTGCGAAGGTGCGGTGCTCCGGCACGAAGACATCCTCAACGCTGTAGTCATAGGACCCGGTGCCTTTAAGGCCCTGCACGTGCCAGCCGTCCTTGAAAGTGATCTCCTCGCGCGGGATCACCGCCACCGTCATCTCGGGAAAACCTTCACTGGCCCAGCGCATCTCGCCGTCGTCCATCGGGAA
>CAMCWJ010000165.1 GCA_945882475.1 Bifidobacterium breve | reverse complement strand
GAGTCGTGCCGAAACGACGGAGCAGCGCGATGCGCCGAGAGAAACGCGTCCTGCAGCGCGTCGTCGGCATCCTCCGGGCTGGGGCTCCGGCCCCGCGCCAGGCTGTACAGCCGCCCATGATGGCGGCGGAACCATTACGAGAACGCCTGCCGGTCTCCGGCGACGTGGGCGACGAGAAGTTCGGCGTCGCTCCGGTCGCCATTGCCCACCGCCGCGACGTTAGCCAGTACGGCAGCAGCGGGCACTTCACCCCCCGACCCGGCACTCCACGCGTCCGCGCCGCTTGGTCAGGAGGCGGCGCGGATGCTGATCTCGGAGATATCGGTGCGACTCTCGCCGTCGGTCTGGCCCAGCGTCGAAATCCACACCAGAAGGTTCGACGTGGCCTGGGCTTTAGGCACCGCGATGGTGTTGGCACCGGCTGTGAGCGCGGTGGGTTGGGTGAGTGCGGTGGTGTCCTCGAGACTGTCGGGGTCGGCGCTGGTGGCGGAGCGGATCTGCACCTCTGTGCCGGTGCTGGACACCGTGATGGTGACGCTGCCGACCTCGGTGGGTTCGGGCAACTCCAGCAGCAGGCCGACGCCGTTCTTGAACCCGGGGAACGGCACCGCATCGGTGTAGGTATCCGTGGGCCAGACCGTCGTCGGATCGCCGTCGATCGCCAAGCCGGCCAGGCTCGGAGCGTCGGCACCCCCGGCTGGCGAGAAGACCGTTGCCGAAACAGGTTCCACGATTTCCCCGGCTGCAGCGCCGCTCGCCGAAGTGGTGGTGTTCAACCCGAGCCGGTCGCTCTTGATGCCGCCATCGGAGGTGCCGCCGAAGAAGCGGCCGAACAATGATGACAACAGCACAAGCGCCACCAGCAGGACCGCGGCACCGGCGGTGAGCCCGATCAGCAGCATCCGGCGCCGCCGGGCCTGGGTCTCGGCGTCGATTTCGACCGGGCCGGACCGTGCCGGCGGGGTGGCCGCGTGGGCGGCGGTACCACTTTCGGTTCGATCGAGTGAGGCCGTTGCCTGCTGAAGCAGGTTCAGCAACGTTGGTGCGCTGCTGATCCCGCCCTCGGGTTGGACCGCGCGGACCGCGGTGGTGGAGATCTGAAAGGGGATCGTGCTGTCGAGGGCACGAGGCTCGACCAGTTCCCCGGCTGGACCCCGATCGGCGGGACTCAATCCGCTGGGGACCCCGTTCTCGGGCAGCGGCCACCGGTCAACCAGTAGCGCGTAGAGGCCAGCACCGATGCCGCGGACATCGTCTGCGGGGGTGGCGTCAGCAAGTGTGGCCGGAAAAGCAAGCGCGACATCGCCGTTGACGCTGACCCGGATCCGGCTGGGGTGGTCGATCGACAGTGCGACGCCGGCCCGGTGTGCCTGGTCGGCTGCCGCAGCCAGCGACTGAATCGCGCGGGCGGCGCCGACCGGCGACGGCGAGGTGTCGGCAACCTCCTTGAGCGAGCCACCGCGGATCCACTCCGAGACCACCAGCCCACCGGCGGCCGTTGGGGTGACGTCGAGCACTCGGGCCAGGCCGGGGGATTCGATGCGGCTGAGGGTCAGGGTCCGGGACAGGATGGCCTGCACCTGCTGAGCGGAAAGCCTGCCCTGCGGGTCGACGAACGTCAGCGCCACCTGCCGATCCAGCGCGATGTCGAGAGCCTGCCAGAACTGCAGCCCGGGCGGCCCGCCGTGAAACACCAGCAGCCGGTAGCGGCCGTCGGAAATAGTCGTGCCGGGCACCAGGTGCGCCTCGGGACTACTGGGTTGCGGATCGGGGGAGGAGCCGAAATCCGGTGCCTCGGCGGTCGGACCGCCCGGTACGTCCGGCCGGAAATCACCGGCCGGCGGGGTGGGGATCTTTGCCGTCGGCTGATCCGGCGGACCCGGGCGCGGCATTCCCTGTTCGCTCAGCGTCGGTCCTCTCTGCGTCGCATTGCCGGCATTAGCGTACGTGACGGTTGAGTGCGGATGGGGCAGATGCGACTGCGGTGACGTCGTTGCGGCCTCCGGTGCGGGGCCGGGGCGGCCGAAGCGGCGCCGCACCGCCGCCCATGCCGCCACCGCGTCGGGAACCCGGGCGGCCAGCATGGCTGCGGCGCCGATAGGGCCCATAATCGCGGCGAGAATGGCCAGCCGCAGCATCGAACCGCCGCCACCGCCGCGGGCGGTCAGGCGCTCGAGGCCGAGCAGGCGGTCGGCGCCCGCGGCGAGCAGGGCAGCAAGGACCGATGCCGCCAGGGTAGCCGCGACGGTGCGCCGCACCGACGGGTCGAGAAGTCGGCCACCGGGCGGGCGCAGCGAGTGACGCAGCAGGAGATGGCCCAGAACCGCTCCGGCCAGGAACCCCAGGCCGTTCGCCGCTCCGAGATACCCGGCGACGAGTTCGGGATTGTCGGTCAGGTGCGGGGCAATCAACGACGCCACAACCTTGACGGCGGTGATCGCGATGATGATGAGGATCGGCGTCCATGGCCGATCCCGGGCGTAGAACACCCTCAGTTGCAGCAGGACCAGCGCGTAGGGGAGCAGCGTGAACGACGAGAGCGTGATCGCGACACCGAGGTGGTTGGCGTCGACCGCGCCGAAGTTGCCGTAGGCGAACAGCGCGCTGCCGATGGCGGGGCCCGCGATGGTCATGAACGCGACGATGGGGATCAGCGTCACCATCGTCAGTCGAGTGGCCAGGGACAGATCGGCGAGTACGGCCGGAACGTCCTCGGCGGCGGCGTTGCGGCTCAGTCGCGGCATGACGACGGTCAGGATGGTCACCCCGATCATGCCGAACGGCAGCATCAGAACCATCCAGGTGTAGTTGTAGATGGCCGGCCCGGACGCGGCCGCGGTACTCGCGATCCGGTTGCTGACCACCAGGCCCACCTGGCTGATCAATACGTAGAGCACCATCGCCGCGGCCATCGTCCCGAATCGCTTGAGACGTGCGTCGAGACCCCAGAGCGGCCGCAGGCTGACCCGCTCAGCCCGGATGGCGATCAGCAGCACGGCGGCCTGGGCGGCCACCCCGAGCGTGGTACCGATGCCGAGCACCAGCAGTTTGGCGTTGCCCATGACAACTGGATCGACCGAAAGCTCGCCCGGCACAATCAGATAGGCCCCGAGGGTCGCGATGGCCACCACGTTGTTGATCACCGGCGCCCAGGCCGGGGGGCCAAACACGTTGCGGTTGTTCAGGATTGCCATGAAGACCGAAGACAAGCCGTAGAAGAGCACCTGGGGCAGTAGCAGATAGGCGAACGCGGTGGTCAGCGGTTCGTTGACCTGGGGGTCCCGGCCGAGCATGAGCCGAACCAGCAGTGGCGCGGCCAGGACCGAGAGCACGGTGGCAGTGACCAGCAGCGTGGCGGCCAGCGTCACCAGGCGCCGCACGAACGCTTCGCCGCCGTCGCTGTCGTCCCGTTCGGCGCGGGCCAGCACCGGCACGAAGATCGCTGTGAAGGTGGCTTCCAGGACAAGGGCCGCAATGAGATTGGGCAACTGATTGGCCACCGAGAAGGAACTCGACAGGGCTGCGCCCAGGATCGCGGCCAGCAGCACGATGCGGATGAATCCGGTGATCCGGCTGACCAGGGTGGCCAGCGCCATCCCCCAGGACCGTGAGACCACCGCGGCATCGGACAGTTCGGCGCGCTGCGGAGAAGTCCGGGGCTCGCCGGCGGTGGTCATCGACGATCCGTTTCGAGCGGCCGGTCGAGGTCGGCCCGATCGGGTTGGCCGCGGAAACGGTGGTAGAGCCGTCGTCCGACGAGCAGGGCCAGCACGGCCCCACCGCCGAGGGTGATGGCGAACAGCACCTTGCCGTAGGCGTTGGAATGCACCGACAACCGCACCGGCTCGCCGAGTTGGAGTCCGTCGGGGGTGCGCAACGTGACGTCGACGGCAACCCGCTGAGTCACCCGGACCTCGACAGGCACCCGCAGCGGAAGATAACCCGGCGGGAGCTCCTGCTCGCCGATGTCGGTGACAGTCATGCCCGGCGGGGCGGCTACCTGCAACTGCACCCTGATCGGCACGCCGAGGTCATTGCGCAGAGCCAACGGCAGCGCGCTGCGTTCGGAGGCCAGCGTGTAGGAGTCGCCGGGGTTGACGATCGAGACCGCCCGGAACAGATCTTCGATGGTTTTGCCGACGACCGCCAGGCGCTGGCGGGCAACGGCTTCGCGGTCCGCGGACGGCTCGGTCTGGCTGAGTGCCCGCAGCATGTCCTCCCGAAGCGGCGCGGTGTACTGCAATCCGGTGAGACCGGTGCGGGTGTCGGTGGTCAGCGCCGCGTTGAGTCCCCACAGACGGTTCACCTGGGCGGAGATGGTGGTCGTGACGTCGTCGGCGAAACCGGCGGAGGCATCCGGCGGTTCGGTTCCGCCCGGTTCGGCGGCGCCTGCATCGGTGAGTACGGCGGCCAGCGGACGCGCGACCGCCAGTCCTGACCGCACCGCGTTAGCCACCGCGGTCAGGATCGCGCGGGCGTCGTCGGGCTGCGGACTCCACTTCAGCGGGGGCAGCAGGATCTGCGAACGGGGTTCGATGCCCGGTTGCAGGGTGCGCCACAGCACGGCGGCGAGCGCGTTCTGGCGGCGCGCCACGGGCGAGTAGTCGCCGAGCGGAACGGCCAGCGACGGGTCGAGATAGCCGGGCAGCGTCGGATCGGTGCCCACCCCGGCCAGCGCCGCGCCGACCGCGGGATCGAACGGGGCAACCACTACCCGAGGCGAGAGCCGCCGCGCGGTGAGATCGGCTGTGTCAATAGAGGAGTCGGCGGCCGAGATGGCGACGGTGGGGCCCTGGCCGTCGAGCAGGGCGAGGGCGGACCCGGTCAACGGACCGTCGCCGAAGATGGTGCCGCCGCGCAGTGACGCGACGCCCAGGATCTTGTCGACGATGTCGGCGGTGGTCTGGGTGGCGGCCGCACTGAGCCGGGTATCACCGACACGGTTCAGCGCGCCGAGGTCGGCCTGCGCGTAGGGCGTCGCCGTCACGCACAGCCGCCCCGCCACCCGGCGTAGCCGGTCCAGCCAGCCAGCCGCGGCGGCCTGGCCGGTTCCCGGGTGGGCGGCGGTGCCCAGACCGTCCGGAGCGTCGGCCACCACGTACCCGGCGGTCATTGCGTTCACCGTGACCAACAGGTCGGGGTCGATGGCCAGACACAGGCTCTCTCCGAGCCCGCCCGCCGGGTCGATCGCCGCGGGGCTGATGGCGAATTCCGCCGCCGCCAACAGGGTGTCCAGCCGTCCGCCTGGGGCCAGCGACACGGCAAGGTCGTCGTTCATCAACCGGACCGGATTAGTGCCGCCGGGAACGCCCGGGGCCAGCCGCGGTTTATCCGCCAGCGGCCACAGCAGGGTTGTCGCCACCGGCTTGGTGGTGTCCGGTGCCACCACGTCATTGAGCCGGTTACCGGAGGGGTTACCCGGGTCGGACGGCGCTCCGGTGACCGGCAGCAGGAAGCGGTCCTCGTCGAGGCGGGCGGGTGCTCCGTAGTCGGGGGTGCCGTTGACGTTGATCAGCAGCGGGTAAACCCCTGGCCGATCAATTCCCAACGAGGACGGCGCGCCACCACGGATAGGTACCGTGAAAGTAAATCCGACGGCCTGGCCCTGGTCGAGTTCCGTTGCGACACTGAGGAAGTCACCGACAGCCTGGAACTGTTCGCGGTCGGTGAGCAGGCTCGTACGTAATCCGGCGGAGGACTCCAGCACCGCGCCACGCTCTAATCTGGCAACCACCTCGCGCACCGGACGGTCCCCGACGTTGGTCACGGTTGCGGTGACGGTGAGGGCCGCGTCGCTCGAGGTGGTCACCACCTCAGGCGTGACACTGTCCACCCGGACCTCGACGAACCCCCCGCCGGGATCTGCGGCGGCCGGGGCTCCCAGGGTGGCTGGCAGCAGAACGAGGATGAGCAGACCCAGCATCGAGACGATCCGGGACGCGACGCCGGCTCCCAGAGCGGTCACGTCCCCGGACCGCTGCCGTTCGCCTTGTCCCGGCGGGCGGCCGCCGCATTGCGGGAGTGCGAATGGGTTTGGGGCCGTCGCCGTGCCTCAGTGGGTGGCAGCGGCGGCAGGGCCGCCGGCCCATCGGTCGGCAGTAATTCGATGAGTTCGTGGGCGACTTTGGCCAGGCGGCGCTCGTCGGCATACGCCAGCCGGCTCGGAAGTTCGCTCACCGGCACCCAGGCGACCTCGGCTACTTCGACGTCCTCGTCGCAGAGTTCTCCGCCGGAGAAGCGCATGAGGTAGTGGTGCACGGTCTTGTGCACGCGCCGGTCATCGGTGACGAACCAGTAGTCGATGCTGCCCAGCGCCGCCAGCACGTCGCCCTGGATTCCGGTCTCTTCGGCGACTTCGCGGATCGCGGTCTGCTCGGCGGTCTCACCCTGTTCGATATGGCCCTTGGGTAGCGACCACAGCATCCGGCCGCGCCGGTCGGTCCGCCCGATCAGGGCGGCTAGCTGCTCCTCGCGGGGCCGGTCGATGCCGTCGATGACAAGTCCGCCGGCCGAGGTTTCGTGCACTGTGCGCAATGCCGGTGCCGAACCGCGCCGGGGACGCTTGGGGGGATCGCCGGTTCCGGCCACTCCCGCGCCGGCGTTGTGAGCTTTGCCGCTGTCGGGTGCGGGGCTTGATGACCCGGCCGCACGGCGACGGCCGCGACGCCGTCGTGGTTTGGCCTGTTCGCCCTCCGACACCCAAGCGATAGTAGCGTGCACCGGATCTGGGATTCGG
>CAMCWJ010000164.1 GCA_945882475.1 Bifidobacterium breve | reverse complement strand
GCCGCCGTGCTGCTGTCCACCTATACCGCCGGCAAGATCCGCAAGATCCCGCTCAACATCGACCAGACCCTCGTCTCCGACGGTTCCGGAACCGCGCTGGACCCCGCGTCGCTGCTCGGCGAACGGTTCGTCATCGACAAGGACGTCCCGCTGGTCTCCCAGCAGGCCATGACCGTAGAGACCCCGGCCAACGCCGAGGTGGTGACGCTTCAGGTGGGCACCACCGTGCGGCGCATCGACAAGCAGCAGGACGACGGCTTGCTGCTGGCCATGGTCGACACCGTGACCCTGGACCGCCGGACCGCCGAAGCGGTGTCCGACGACGAGCGCCCCGGCGGGTCGGTGCAGAGGCCGCGCACCCTCGGGGACGACAAGCCGGCGACGAGCATCGCGCTGCCGCACGAGGGCCTGACCTATCGGTTCCCGTTCAGCACCGAGAAGAAGTCCTACCCGCTCTTTGATCCGATCGCCCAGAAGCCGTTCGACGCCAATTACGAGGGCGAGGACGACGTCAACGGACTGACCACCTACCTGTTCACCCAGAACGTCGGCTACGACGCCGACGGGAAACTGGTCGAGCCGATCCGGTACGCGTCGCTGTACGACGACGACGAGGACGGCGAGGTGACTGCGCGGGCGCAACTGTGGGGCCTGCCCGGCGACCCCTACGAGCCGATCACCATGACCCGGTTCTACGCCGCCCAGCGCACCTTCTGGGTGGATCCGGTGTCGGGAACCATCGTCAAAACCCAAGAGCGCGCCAACCACTACTACGCGCGGGACCCCCTGCGGCCCGAGGTGGCACTGGCCGACTACAAGGTGACCTCCACCGAGCAGACCGTCGAGTCACTGGTGGCGGCGGCCCGCGACGAGCGTGACCGGATAGCACTGTGGACGCGGGTCCTTCCGATCAGCCTGGGCGCCGCCGGCCTGGTCGCGCTGATCGGCGGAGCCATCCTGGGCGCATTCAGCACCCGGGTCGAATCGGCGCTGGCCGGGACCGGCCAGACCGACAACGACCTCGAACTTGGCCTGTTCGGCAGGGACGAAACCGGCCCGATGCCCGCCGCGCAGGCGCTGACCGAGAAGATTCCAACCCGGCGACCGGAGCCCCCGCCCCCGCCGCGGTGAGCGCCGTGACCACTCTCCCCCGCCGCGCACACCGGTGGGTTCTGCCGGGCTACGCCCTGCTGCTCACCCTCGCGGTGACCGCCCCGATCCTGGCGCCCGGCTACCTGCTGTTGCGCGACGCGGTGTCGACCCCGCGCTCGTATCTGACTGACGCCGCCATCGGCCTGGGCGAATCCGCTCCGCGTGCGGTGCCACAGGACTTCGCCGTCGCGGTGCTCTCGGCGGTCGTCGACGGCGGCGTGATCGTGAAGGCCGTGCTGATCGCGGGATTGTTCCTGGCCGGCTGGGGTGCGGCCCGACTGGCGGCGCAAGTGGTGCCCGACTCGGGCCTGCCCGGCCAGTTCGTCGCAACGACGGTGGCGGTGTGGAATCCCTATGTCGCCGAACGATTGTTGCAAGGCCACTGGAGTCTGCTGCTGGCCTACGGCTGCCTGCCGTGGGTGGCGGCCGCGGTGCTGCGGCTGCGGACCGGGCCGTCCCGGGGCGGCGACTGGGCCGCGGTGGTGTTCTGGATCGCGTTGGCCGGGCTCACCCCGACCGGGCTGCTGCTGGCCGGGATCGTCGGGCTGACGTGCGTCACGGTGCCGGGCTCCGGCATCGCCCGGTTGCGTTGCGCCGCAGCGGTTCTCATCATTGCCGTGCTGGCGGCATCGCCTTGGCTGACGGCGTCGGCGCTGGGCACCGCACTGGGCACGCCGCAGGCCGCCGGCGTGGTTCCGTTCGCCGCCCGGGCCGAACCCGGTCTGGGCACGCTGGGCAGCCTGGCCGGACTGGGCGGCATCTGGAACGCCGAAGCGGTACCGCCCGGGCGGACCACGGCTTTCGCACTGGTGGCGACCCTGGTGCTGCTGGCGATCGTGGCCTGCGGCGTTCCCACCCTGGCGCGGCGGCCCGCGGCGCGGCCACTGCTGGTGTTGGCGGGGCTGAGCGTGCTGCTACCCGCGGCGATGGCCACCGGACCCGGCCTGGCGGTGCTGCGCGCGGTCGTTGACGCGGTGCCCGGGTTGGCGGTGCTGCGCGACGGCCAGAAATGGGTGGCCCTGGCCATGCCGGGCTACCTGTTGGCGGCGGCCGCCGCGGTGGTCACACTGCGCCGGTGGGTGAACCCCCGGGTGACGGCGGCGGTGTCCGCGGTCGCCGTGATCGCGGTGCTGCCCGGCCTCGCCTGGGGCGTGGCGGGAACTTTGAGGCCGGTGCAGTACCCGCCGGGGTGGACTGCGGTGGCTGCCGCAATCAATGCCGATCCGGGCACGGTGGCGGGGCTGCCCGCCGACACCATGCGCCGGTTCGAGTGGTCGGGCCCGGCACCGGTGCTCGATCCATTGCCGCGGTGGCTGCGGGCCGAGGTGCTCAGCACCGGGGACCTGAGCGTCGAAGGCCGGACGGTGCCCGGCGAGGGCCGACATGCCCGCGATGTTCAGCAGTTGCTGGCCGCCGGTGCCGACCCGGCGGTGCTGGCCCAAGCCGGCGTGGCCTGGGTGGTGGTGCAGTACGGCACGCCCGGTGCGGCCGATGTGCCCGGCCTGGAACAGCTATCGCCGGCCTACGCCGATGCCGACATCGCGCTCTACCGGGTGGGCGGCGTGAGTGCCGTTGCGCCGCAATCGAAACGAATCACGGTGATCATGGCACATCTGATCTGGTCGGGGATGATTCTCGGCGCCGCCGCGTTCGGCGTCGCGAGCCTGCGCAGGCGCGCTCAGTCCTGATCGCGGCCGGGGTGATCGTGGCCGGGTTGGTCATGGCCATAGCGGCGGCGGTATTCCGCGTCCCGGTCGGCATCGCGGCGGCGGGCGACCTCGTCGACAAGGTCGGGATCGAGGCCGTGCTGGCGGAGTCGGTGCGTGCGCCAGACCTTGTCCAGGGCGTGCGCGAAGTAGACGAACGGCAGTAGCAGCAGCAGCGACATCGCCAGATGCATGCCGAGGTTGGCCGGGATCAGCCACAGTGGCGCCACCACCAGCACCGCCGGAATGCTGACCCTGACCAGGGTGCGCATCGCAGCGCCCGGTCCGGCCAGGTCGTTGCGCACCCAGTCGTGGTACCTGGCGGGCAGCACCTTTCCATAGCTGTAGCCGATGTACTGCAGCAGGTTCGGGCGGGAGGAGTTGGTGCTCATGGCTTTTCGATCGTCACAGCAGCATCAGACATCGCCGATCACGCCACTGACCCGTTGTCCGGAGTGCACCGAGTCCAGCACGGAGCGCATCGCGGTCGCACTCCGCAGCCAGGAGAACTCCCGGCTGCGCGCTGCGGCCTTGGCGCCGAGTTCGGTGCGCAGCACGGGGTCGGCGATGAGTTGCTCGAAGCGGTCCACCAGTTCGGCCCGATTGTCGACCAGAAGTCCGGTCACGCCGTCGACGATCGAGTCGGTGAGCCCGCCGGCACAGCGGTAGCCGATTGTGGGAACCCCGTGCTGAGCGGCCTCGATCACCGCCAAGCCCCAGCCCTCCTTGCGCGAGGGCATCAGGTGGACCCAACTTCGCTGCACCACAGCGTGTTTGGTGACATCGTCCACGTGGCCATGGAAGGTGACGGCCTCGGAAATGCCCAACCGTGCCGCGCGCTGGACCAGCCGGTCCTGCCACCACCCGCCACCGACGACATCGAGATGGATGTCGGGCACCCGGCTGCGCAGCGTGGCGACCGCGTCCAGGGCGTCCTCGATCTGCTTGTGCGGCACCAGTCGGGACAGCACCACCGCCCGTGGGGTGGCTGACCGCGCGGCGGTCAGGGTGTGCGCGGGCGCCTCGTCGAGACCGTTGCGCACCACAGCCACCTGGTTCGCATTGACGCCGAGGTCGGCGAGGTCGCGGGCTGAGGGCAGCGACACCGTGACGTACTGGTTGCGCCGGTGCAGGCGTGGTGAGAGCCAGGATTCGACGAACCAGCCGAACCGGCTGAGCACCGGGCCGGCCACCGGCCACTGCTCGCGGTGGCAGTGATGCACCAGCACCACGACGCGGCGGCCGAACGCGAGCCGGGCCAGGAACGGCAGGCCGTTCTGGCTGTCGATCACCACGTCGGGACGGCAGTGCCGCAGCGGACCGAGGCCGAGTCGCGCGGCGACCATGGCAAGCCCGGCCCAGATGTAAACCGTGTAGGGCCCGCCGCCGCGACTGATCTGCACGCCGTCGACTACCTCGCGCCGCTGCGCGCCGGGATACCGGGCGGTACGCAACGTGACGTCAATCCCGGAGGCCGCCAACTGGGCGCCGATGCGCTGGAGGTAGGTCTCGCTACCGCCGCCCTGCGGGTGGCCGGTGTCGCGCCAGCACAGCAACAGCACTGAGCGGACGGGGGCGGGCATCTGGCCAGCTTATATCTGGCAAGGTGGGCGTCGATGGCCGTCACCGACCTGTTCGCCCGGCGGGCCACCCTGGCCCGATCCACCCGCCTGCTCGCACAGTTCCGGTACGAGCAAAGCGACCCGGGCCGTTTTTACGGCGCCCTGGCCGCCGACACCGAGGCCATGGTTGCCGACCTGTGGCAGTCCGGTCACTCATCGGAGCACCGCGGACGCACCGTCCTCGATGTCGGCGGCGGCCCCGGTTACTTCGCGCGCGCCTTCACCGAAGCCGGCTGGAACTACGTCGGCGTCGAACCCGACCCGACCGAGATGCACGCCGCCCATGCGGTGCGCGGCGGGCCGGGGGCGTTCGTGCGGGCGTCGGGGTTGGCGCTGCCGTTCGCCGACCACAGCGTCGACGTGTGCCTGTCCTCCAACGTCGCCGAGCACGTGTCGGCGCCGTGGCAACTGGGGGCGGAGATGCTGCGGGTCACCAAGCCCGGTGGGCTGGTGATCCTGTCCTACACCGTCTGGCTGGGGCCGTTCGGTGGCCACGAGACCGGCCTGTGGCACTACCTCGGCGGTGCCCGCGCCGCGGCGCGGTATGCCCGCCGACACGGCCGTCGACCCAAGAACGACTACGGGTCGTCACTGTTCGCCGTCTCGGCCGCCGACGGTCTGCGCTGGGCCGCGTCCACCGGCGCACTGGTCGCCGCATTCCCCCGCTACCACCCGCGATGGGCGTGGTGGCTGACGTCGGTGCCCGGCGTGCGGGAGTTTCTGGTGAGCAATCTCGTGGTGGTGCTACGGCCCCTCCAACCCGATGACTGAAACTTGTTCTCGTCGGCGCTTCGGATCGGTAATGTGGCCGGCATGACGCAGACCGCTTACAAGACTGAGTACGACAAGCTGTTCATCGGCGGCAAGTGGGTGGCGCCGTCGACATCGGAGACGATCGAGGTCCGCTCGCCGGCCACCGGCCAGTACGTCGGCAAGGTTCCGATGGCCGCGGCGGCCGACGTCGACGCCGCCTGCGCCGCGGCGCGCAAGGCCTTCGACGAGGGTCCGTGGCCGCGCATGACACCCGGCGAGCGTCAGGCGGTGATCGCCAATGCGGTCAAACTGATCGAGGACCGCGACGACCTGTTCAAGTTCCTGCTCAAGGCCGAGACCGGCCAACCGCAGATGATCGTCGACATGATGCAGTACGGGGCTGCCATCTCGGGCCTGCAGTACTACTCCACGGCCGCGGATAAGTTCACCTGGTCGGATATCCGCGACGGGATCTACGGGCAGACCCTGGTGCTGCGCGAGCCCATCGGGGTCGTCGGTGCGGTGGCGGCCTGGAACGTTCCGCTGTTCCTGGCCTGCAACAAGCTTGGCCCGGCACTGCTCGCGGGATGCACCATGGTGCTCAAACCCGCCGCCGAGACCCCGCTGAGCGTCAACGCGCTCGCGGAGGTATTCGCCGAGGCCGGCCTGCCCGAGGGTGTGCTGTCGGTGGTGCCCGGCGGGGCCGAGACCGGACGCGCACTGACCGCCAATCCCCTGGTGGACAAGTACACCTTCACCGGCAGTTCCGCGGTCGGCAAAGAGGTCGGCAAGCTGGCCGCCGAGAAGCTCAAGCCGTGCACGCTGGAACTGGGTGGCAAGTCGGCGGCGATCATCCTCGAGGACGCCGACGTCGACGCCACCCTGCCGCTGCTGCTGTTCGCCGGCTTGATGAACTCCGGGCAGGCCTGCGTGGCGCAGACCCGGATCCTGGCACCGCGGTCACGCTACGAGGAGATCGTCACCAAGCTCGGTGCAGCGGTGGCCGCGATGCCGGTGGGTCTGCCCGATGACCCGGGCGCGGTCATCGGTCCGCTGATCACCGAGAAGCAGCGCGAACGCGTCGAGGGCTACATCAAGAAGGGTCAGGAGGAAGGCGCGCGACTGGTCACCGGTGGCGGCCGTCCCGAGGGCCTCGACAGTGGCTACTTCGTGCAGCCGACGTTGTTCGCCGACGTCGACAACTCCATGACCATCGCCCAGGAGGAGATCTTCGGGCCGGTCCTGTCGGTCATTCCCTACGACACCGAGGAGGACGCGATCCGCATCGCCAACGACTCGGCCTACGGCCTGGCCGGCAGCGTGTGGACGACCGACAACGACAAGGCGATGAAGATCGCGTCGCGAATCCGCACCGGCACCTACGCGGTGAACATGTACGCCTTCGATCCGGGTGCGCCGTTCGGCGGCTACAAGAACTCCGGTATCGGCCGCGAGAACGGGCCCGAGGGTATCGACGCCTACGTCGAACTCAAGAGCGTGCTGCTGCCGTTCGGCTACACCCCGGAGCTCTGAGACCCGCCCGCTTGCCGCACCCCACGCGAGCAGACGCAAACTCGCATAGAAAGTCG
>CAMCWJ010000163.1 GCA_945882475.1 Bifidobacterium breve | reverse complement strand
CATTCCGGCGATCATGGCCGCTACCCGGTCCGGCTGGGTATCACCGAACTGGGACGTGTCGATGCTGCCGTCGAGCATCCCGACGAAGAACTCGATGCCCACCGCACGCACCAAGGGCTCGGCGTAGGGATCGTTGATCAGGCGTCGGGGGTCCCTGGTCGCCATGGCCCGGCCCGCCGCGACCATGGTTGCCGTCACGCCCACGCTCGAGGCTAGATCCCAGCTGTCGTCATCGGTGCGGGCCATAGGTGATCCTCAACCCAGCGCGGCGGTGATGTATTGATACCCGGCGAAGGCTTGTGACATCTCCTCGTCTGGAAGGTCAAAACCGTTGGCGGCGAACAACTCCTCGATCAGACTGCTGGTCACTTCCCAGCCCAGATCGGTGAGGTAGGTGACGACGTGGCTGCGGTCACCGGCGTACACCAGCCCGGCCAGGCCGTCCTGGAAGCCCATCCGGCGCCAGCGGTCCTGTTCCGGTCCGGCGGTGTTCGGCTCTTCGGTGAAGACGTCCATGCTGGGCATGAACTCGGTGGCCAACCGACTACCGGGCGCGCTGAGCGCGGTGATGTGGTCGAACAGCCGGTCCTGGGCCTGCGGCGGCAGGTACATCAGCAGGCCCTCGGCGATCCACGCTGTCGGCAGGTTGGGGTCGAACCCGCCGGCGGTCAGAGCCGCCGGCCAGTCGTCGCGTAGATCGACCCCGATCGGGTATACCCGCGCCGTCGACGTCGCCCCTAGTTCTGTCAGAGTGGCGGCCTTGAACTCGACCACCGCGGGCTGATCGACGTCGAACACCACCGAGCCGGCCGGCCATGCCAGCCGATGACCGCGGGAGTCCAGGCCGCAGGCGAGGATCACCGTCTGGCGGATTCCCGCCGCGGCGCATCCGAGTGCGAAGTCGTCGAAGTAGCGCGTCCTGACCACCATGCCGCGGGCCAGTCGGTCCACGTCGGCGGAGTCCGGGGACTGGCCGCCGTCAAGAATGGCCAGGAAGTGCTCCGCGCCGACGGCCCTGACCAGGGGTTCGGCCCATGGGTCGTCGATCGTTCCCGCGCGGGTCGCCAGTGCCCGGGAGGTGGCGACGGCCGTCGCGGTGGCTCCCACCCCGGTGGCGAGGTCCCAGCTGTCGTCATCGGCGCGAGTCACTTAGCCAATGTAACCAACGCCGGGGCCGTTCCCGGCACACTCGCCAACGCCGGGACCGTTCCCGGCGAGCCTCGGCCGACTGTTAGTCTCGTAGACTGTTCGAGCGCGCGTAATCCGCTGGCCAAACCCGGCGGTGACTCGGCGCGAAATAGGTTCACCCGAACGCTGGCCAGGCCAGCCCCATCGGTACGTCGCGACCCGCGTCCGACTGCCCAGGAGGAAGAGTGCTTTCGGCTTTCATCTCGGCAATGCGGACTGCCGACCTCAGGAACAAGATCTTCTTCACCCTGGGCGTCGTGATCCTGTACCGCGCGGGTGCCTCGCTGCCCTCACCCGGGGTGAACTACAAGAACGTTCAGCAGTGCATCGAGCAGGTCAGCGGCGGAGCGGGCGGCCAGATCTACTCGTTGATCAACCTGTTCTCCGGCGGTGCGCTCCTGCAACTGGCGGTCTTCGCTGTCGGCGTGATGCCTTACATCACGGCCAGCATCATCGTGCAGCTGCTCACCGTGGTGATCCCGCGCTTCGAGGAACTCCGCAAGGAAGGTCAGGCCGGCCAGGCGAAGATGACGCAGTACACGCGTTATCTGTCGATCGCGCTTGCGGTGTTGCAGGCCACCAGCATCGTCGCGCTGGCCGCCAACGGCGGCCTGCTGCAGGGCTGCTCGGTGGACATCCTCAACGACAAGAGCATCTTCTCACTGGTGGTGATCGTGCTGGTGATGGTCGCCGGCGCCGCCCTGGTGATGTGGATGGGCGAACTGGTGACCGAGCGTGGCGTCGGCAACGGCATGTCGCTGCTGATCTTCGCCGGCATCGCCGCGCGGATCCCGGCCGAGGGCAAGTCCATCCTGGACACCCGCGGCGGCGCGGTGTTCACGGCGGTGTGTGTGGCGACGCTGCTCATCATCATCGGCGTGGTCTTCGTCGAGCAGGGCCAGCGCCGCATTCCGGTGCAGTACGCCAAGCGGATGGTGGGCCGACGGATGTACGGCGGCACGTCGACCTACCTGCCGCTGAAGGTCAACCAGGCCGGCGTCATCCCGGTCATCTTCGCCTCGTCGTTGATCTACATCCCCCAACTGGTCACCCAGCTGATCCAGAGCGGTCGCAGCGAGCCGGGCAACGGCTGGTGGGATCGTTTCGTCGCCGACCACCTGACCAACCCGGCCGACCCGACCTACGTCGCCGTCTACTTCGGCCTGATCATCTTCTTCACCTACTTCTACGTCTCGGTCACGTTTAACCCCGAGGAGCGGGCTGACGAGATGAAGAAGTTCGGCGGCTTCATCCCCGGCATCCGGCCGGGCAAGCCCACCGCCGACTACCTGAGCTACGTGCTGAACCGGATCACCCTTCCCGGCTCGATCTACCTGGGTGTCATTGCTGTTCTGCCGAACCTCTTCCTGCAGGTGGGCAACAGCGGTAGCGTGCAGAACCTGCCGTTCGGCGGCACTGCCGTGCTGATCATGATCGGCGTCGGCCTCGACACGGTCAAGCAGATCGAAAGCCAGCTCATGCAGCGCAACTACGAGGGGTTCCTGAAGTGAGAGTGGTCCTGCTGGGCCCGCCGGGGGCGGGCAAGGGAACCCAGGCGGTCAAGCTCGCCGAGAAGCTCGGCGTCCCGCAGATCTCCACCGGCGACCTGTTCCGGCACAACATCTCCGCCGGCACCGCACTGGGCCTGCAGGCCAAGAAGTACCTCGACGCCGGCGACCTCGTCCCGGCCGGCCTGACCAACGAACTGGTCGACGACCGCCTGGGCGACTCCGACGTGACCGGCGGCTTCATCCTGGACGGGTTTCCGCGCTCGGTGGAGCAGGCCGAGGCGCTCAAGGAGATGCTGCGTCGCCGTGACCTCAAACTCGACGCCGTGCTGGAGTTCCGGGTGCCCGAGGACGAACTGGTCGACCGGCTCAAGGGGCGGGGTCGCGCCGACGACACCGAAGACGTGATCCGCAACCGGATGAAGGTCTACCGCGACGAGACGGCCCCGCTGCTGGACTTCTACAGCGGCGAACTGCACACCGTGGACGCCGTCGGATCCCTCGACGAGGTTTTCGCGCGGGCCCTGCGGGCGCTCGACCGCTGAGCGCCGGTTCCGATGGTGTCCATTCCCGGGCTGCGCAACCGCAAGAGCGTTGCGGCCCGCACCGCCGCTGAACTCGACGCGATGGCCGCCGCCGGAGCGGTGGTGGCTGCGGCGCTGAGCGCGGTTCAGCAGGCTGCGGCGCCGGGAGTCTCCACCGCCGAACTCGACGACGCCGCCGAGACGGTGATCCGGGAGGCCGGCGGCATCCCGTCGTTCCTCGGCTACCACGGTTACCCGGCGAGCATCTGCTCATCGGTCAACGATCGCGTGGTGCACGGAATCCCTTCTGCCGACGAGGTTCTCGCTTACGGTGACCTGGTCTCGATCGACTGCGGCGCGATCATCGACGGCTGGCACGGGGACGCCGCGGTGACGTTCGGCATCGGGGCGCTGATTCCCGCCGACGAGGCATTGTCGGCGGCCACCCGTGCGGCGATGGAGGCCGGAATCGCCGCCATGGTCGCCGGTAACCGGCTCACCGACGTCTCCCACGCCATCGAGAAGGGCGCCCGCGCCGCCGAGCAGACTCACGGCCGTCGATTCGGCATTGTGGCCGGCTACGGCGGCCACGGCATCGGCCGCAGCATGCATATGGATCCGTTTCTGCCCAACGAGGGCGAGCCGGGCCGCGGCCCACTGCTGGTAGCCGGGTCGGTCCTGGCGATTGAGCCGATGCTGACGCTGGGCACCGCCAAGACCAGGATCCTCGAGGACGAGTGGACGGTCGTCACCACCGACGGATCGCGGGCCGCGCACTGGGAACACACCGTCGCGGTGACTGACGACGGCCCCCGGATTCTCACCCTCTAGGGGGGACGGTCGCATGGACGCGAGCACGCCGGAGCCGTCGTCGCCGGGCACGCGCGACCTGATCGCGGTGGCGCGCGCCAATTGGGAGCGGGCCGGCTGGGGCGACGTCGCCGACGGCATGGTCGCGGTCACATCGATCATGCGGGCCCACCAGATCCTGCTCGCCCGGGTGGAGAACGCCCTGCGGCCCTACGATTTGAGCTTCTCGCGCTTCGAACTGTTGCGGCTGTTGGCCTTCAGTCGGACCGGGGCGCTACCCATCACCAAGGCGTCCGAGGTGTTGCAGGTCCACGTCACCAGCGTCACGCACGCCATCCGACGCCTCGAGGCCGACGGCCTGGTTCGGCGGCTGCCACACCCCACCGATGGCCGCACCACGCTGGTGCAGATCACCGACATCGGTCGCTCGACGGTCGAGGACGCCACCGTGACTGTAAACAAGGTGTTCGCCGACATCGGGATGCCTGCGGAGCAGGCCCGGGCCCTGGTGGAGTCGATCGAGTCGCTTCGTCATCACGCGGGCGACTTTTAGTTCGCCCGCAGGGCCACCCCGCGGGCGACTTCTAGTCTGCCCGGAGCGCTTCAATCACGGCGCTGAAGTCCAGATCGGCGTGCTCGTCGGCGAACCGGGCGTAGATCTGGGCGGCGTGGCTGCCCAGTGGGGCCGAGGCGCCGGTGGAGGCCACCGCGTCCATCGCGAGTCCGAGATCCTTGTTCATCAGCGCGGTGGCGAATCCGGGCTTGAACCCGTTGTTGGCCGGCGAGGTGGGAACCGGACCGGGCACCGGGCAGTTGGTGTGCATGGCCCAGCAATTGCCGGTCGCGCCGGTGATCACGTCGAACAACGAACTCGCCGACAGGCCCAGCCCCTCGGCCAGGACGAAAGCCTCGCCGACGGCGATCTGCTGGACCGCGAGCAACATGTTGTTGCACAGCTTGGCGGCCTGTCCGGCACCGGAGTCACCGCAGTGAATGATCTTGCCCGCCATGGGTTCCAGGACCGGGCGAGCGGCCTCCAGGGCGTCGTCGGCACCGCCGACCATGAACGCCAGGGTCCCGGCTATCGCACCCTTGACCCCGCCGGACACCGGAGCATCAAGTTGTGCGAAGCCGCGCTCAGCGGCATAAGCATGCGCGCTGCGCGCGTCGTCGACCGAGATCGTCGACGAGTCGATGAACAGGGTGCCGGCTGCCGCGGTCGCCATCACCTCGCCGTAGCACTGCTTGACCAGTGTGCCGTTGGGCAGCATGGTGATCACCACGTCGGCGCCGTCCACCGCCGCGGGGCCGTTGTCGAACACCGCCACCCCGTTGTCTGCGGCGGACTGGCGGGCCTCCGGTACCGGGTCGAACCCCCGCACGGTCAGGCCGGCGCCGACCAGGTTGGCGGCCATCGGCCCGCCCATGTTGCCCAGCCCCAGAAATGCGACGGTAGTCATCGGATCCGCTCCTTTTGCTCAGGCGCGAGCCCGAACGGATTCCGCCCGCCCGATCACCACGCGCATGATTTCGTTGGTGCCCTCCAGGATTCGGTGCACCCGCAGGTCCCGGACGATCTTCTCCACGCCGTACTCCCGCAGATACCCGTACCCGCCGAGCAGTTGCAGCGACTGGTCGGCCACGTCGTAGCAGGAATCGGTGACATAACGCTTGGCCATCGCGCACAGCGTCACCTTGTCGGCCTCATCGTTGTCCAGAGCTTCGGCCGCGCGCCACAGCATCAACCGGGAGGTCTCAAGCGCCGTCGCCATATCGGCAAGGGCGAACCGGATGGTCGGCTCGTCGATCAGCGCGCCACCGAACGCCTGCCGGTCGACCAGATAGCTCGCGGCCTTGTCGTAGGCGGCCTGGCCGCCGCCCAGTGAACACGCTGCGATGTTGAGCCGTCCGCCGTTGAGACCGTTCATGGCGATACCGAAGCCGCTGCCCTCGCCGTCCGCGCCACCGAGCATGGCGTCGGCATGGACCCGGACCCCTTCGAGAATCACCTGCGCGGTGGGCTGGGCGTGCCAGCCCATCTTGTCCTCGCATGCACCGAAACTCAGTCCGGGCGTGTCCTTTTCGACGATGAACGCCGAGATGCCGCGCGGGCCGTCACTGCCGGTGCGGGCCATGACCACGTAGACGTCGGAGACACCGGCCCCCGAGATGAACTGCTTCACCCCGTCGAGCACAAAGTGGTCGCCGTCCCGGACGGCCTTGGTGCGCAGCGCTGCCGCATCCGACCCGGCACCGGGCTCGGTAAGGCAGTAGGAGGCGATCAATTCCATCGACGCCAACCGGGGGACCCAGGACTTTCGCTGCTCGGCGGTACCGTAGGTATCGATCATCCAGGCGCACATGTTGTGGATGGAGATGAAGGCCGAGATCACCGGGTCCGCGACGGCAAGTTCTTCGAAGATCCGCACGGCGTCGATCCGTCGCAGCCCGCTGCCCCCGACGTCCTCGCCGCAGTAGACCGCTCCCATGCCCAACTCGGCAGCCTCGCGCAGTGCGTCGACAGGGAAGTGCTTGTTCTTGTCCCACTCCAGGGCATGCGGCGCAAGACGTTTGGCGGCGAAGGTGGCGACGCTCTCGACGATCACCCGTTCGTCGTCATCGAGGGTTGTGAGGTTCATCAGCGCCTATTTCATTGTCGGGATGACGAACTCGGCGCCATCCTTGATACCCGACGGCCAGCGTTCGGTGATCGTCTTGACCTTGGTGTAGAACTGAATCGACGCTGGGCCGTGCTGGTTGAGGTCGCCGAAGCCGGACCGCTTCCACCCGCCGAAGGTGTGGT
>CAMCWJ010000162.1 GCA_945882475.1 Bifidobacterium breve | reverse complement strand
CGCCACCGGTGCGGCGAGAATCGCGGTGCTTAGAGCGGCGCCGACGAGCGCCGCGCGGCAGGCTCGGAGAGTGGCCAAACCGAACACCTCCTGATTGACGGACTAGGGTGAGCCCACTTCCGACGGTACTCCTGGGGCGAGGACAGATGCGGGTTCCAATTCTGACGGCCTGCTCAGGTTTCCTGCTGGCTGTCCTGTGGATGGACCTGATTTTCGATACCCAGATCAGCCGGCGCGCCCGCGGGGAACCGGATGAGGCCGCGTTGGCCTCGATCGCGGGTTACTACCGTCGGGCGACGACCACCTCGCGGCCGATGAGCGCGCTGATCGCACTGGTGATGGGAATCCTGCTGGTGGTATTGGCTGATGAAGCCGTGCGTGGAGCCACCCCCGGCTGGGTTCTGGCGCTGTCCGCGGTGCTGGGCGGCGGGCCGATCCTGCTGGCCTTGGTGCGCACGGTGCCCAACGCGACGCGTCTCGGTCGCCGGGAGGGCAGCGCGGCCGACCAAACCCGACTGGCGCACGCGATCCTGGTCGACCACATCGGGTGTGCGCTGGGAATGCTGGCGTTCCTGATGGTCTGGTTATGCTTCGGGTAGTAAACTAGAACACGTTCCAGTCTTTCCGACCTGCGCCAGGGAGTTCCCTCATGCACACTGCCCTCTGCGACGAACTCGGCATCGAGTTCCCCATCTTCGCGTTCACCCACTGCCGCGACGTCGTGGTCGCCGTCAGCAAGGCCGGCGGGTACGGGGTTCTCGGGGCCGTCGGCTACACCCCTGAACAGCTGGAGATCGAACTCAACTGGATCGACGAGCGCATCGGCGACCACCCCTACGGTGTCGACATCGTGATCCCCAACAAGTACGAGGGCATGGATTCCGACCTCGACCCGGAGACGTTGACGAAGATGCTGCAGGACATGGTGCCCCAGCAGCACCTCGACTTCGCCAAGAAGATCCTCGCCGACCACGGTGTGCCCACCGCGGACGCGGACTCCAACGCCCTGCAATTGCTCGGTTGGACCGAGGCGACGGCCACCCCGCAGGTGGAGGTCGCGTTGCGACACCCCAAGGTCACCATGATCGCCAACGCCCTCGGCACCCCGCCGGTGGAGATGATCAAGCTCATCCACGAGTCCGGTCGCAAGGTCGCCGCGCTGTGCGGCTCCCCCGCCCAGGCGCTCAAGCATGCTCAGGCCGACGTCGACATCATCATCGCCCAGGGCGGCGAGGGCGGCGGCCACTGCGGCGAGGTGGGTTCGATCGTGCTCTGGCCGCAGGTGGTCAAGGCGGTGGCGCCGCGCCCGGTGCTGGCCGCCGGCGGGATCGGCAGCGGCTACCAGATCGCGGCGGCGCTGGCACTGGGCTGTGCGGGCAGTTGGTCGGGTTCGCAGTGGCTGATGGTCGAGGAGGCCGAGAACACCCCGGTACAGCAGGCCGCCTACGTCAATGCCAGCAGCCGCGACACCGTCCGGAGCCGTTCCTTCACCGGCAAGCCCTGCCGGATGTTGCGCAACGACTGGACCGATGCCTGGCAGACCGCCGGGAACCCCGAACCGCTGGGAATGCCGTTGCAGTACATGGTGTCCGGCATGGCGGTCGCCGCCACGAACAAGTACCCGAATGAGACCGTCAACGTCGCATTCAACCCGGTCGGCCAGGTCGTCGGCCAGTTCACCAAGGTGGAGAAGACGGCCGCGGTGATCGAGCGGTGGGTTCAGGAGTACCTGGAATCAAGCACCCGGCTCAACGACCTCAACGAGGCCGCCGCTGCGGTGTAGCGGGTCTGGTTAGGGGGCCGGGGCCGGGAAGAAGTAGCTTCCGTTGGCCCAGTCACCGGCCTTGAGGTACCCGGACTGCCAGCCCAGGGCGCCCCGGCACAACATCGGGAAGCCCTCCGGAGACTGGGCGGCGGCCTGGGGACCCGGGCACGGCGTCCCAGGCGTCTGAACCCCGTACAGCTTCGGCGAGATCATCCAGAATCCGGTGCCCGCCGGTGGCCGGTACAGGCCCACGTAGGACTGATTCTCGATGAAGTGGCAGGCCATCGGCTGGCCGTCGCGGCCCCGGCCGAAGATGAACTTGTCCCACTGGTAGCAGGGTGCGCTCAGGTTGGCGCCGTAGGTGATTCCCGGCACGTCCCCGGCATAGGGGCCGTCGGCCGACGCGGCCGGCGCGGCACCGAGCGCGCTGCCGGTGATGGCTGCTGCGATGACGAGTTCGCGGAACATAGCGCAGAGCCTAACCCGGCGTTCGGGCTCGGCTTGGCGAAACCGCGCGGGCTCGTCGGAAATCTGTGCGCGCCGTCGATCGGGCGGGGCGGGTCAGGTTAAGTCGATGGTCGTCGTGACCGCCAGGATCTGCGGGCTCGGCAGCGCCGAGGAGAAGCCGAAATCGACCGGCGGTCGCAGTGCCGCGAGGCCGCCGAGATCCCGACCCGCGAAACTGCCGGCAACCGCTTCGATCCGTCGGGCGCGCCGCACCCCGAAGTACTCTCGACGGCCATTTCCGGCGCGTCCGGCGGTGTGCACGCCCGGGATGACGCGGGACACGACGGGATCGATCGCCCGCAGCCACCACGGGGAGCTCGCCACTCGGCCCGGCACCAACCGCAGCACCGCGTCCAGTGGCGCCGACCGGCCGACGGCGACCTCGGCGGCCAGGCCCGGCGCGGCGACCGTCAACCGGTCGCCCGACAGGGTCGCGGTGACCGCGCCAACATCGAACCGGTCGAAGCTGTAGGTCGAGGCGAGGAAGTCCGCGATCTGGTGGGTCGGCGCCAGCAGGACCCGGTCGTCGGCCAGGGTCTGCACCATCACGTCGGCGAAGGCCCCGAACGGCGACTGCGCCCACACGCCGACCACGAACCGGATGCCGGCGGCGGTGCCGAAGCTAGCGATATGCCCGGTGAAAACCAGTCGCTGCGTGGTCACCCACCGAGGGTAGCGGTCAACGGAGTGGCCGAAACGCCGTGGCGGCAGCGCCCGAATCGGCTCCGAAGATGGTTCGCTTGAGGCACAGCGAAAGGGAGGCGGATGTCTGAGCATCATCCCAACCGGCGCATGACCCGCGCAGTGTCGGCCGCGATCGGTCTGGGCGCGGCAGCACTGGCTGGTGCCGTTGTGATCGTCAATGGCCAGTCCGGGCTGCCGGGGGCAGCGGCGGACCCCTCGACACCGGCCAGCACCAGCGTCAGCGCAACGTCGTCGGCCGCATTTTCCGCCGACGAATACGGCTACGTCGGCACCGCTGCCCGGTGTGATGATGGCCAGATCCTGATGGCCTACGGCCGGACCTCCCGGTCCCTGGTGGCCATCTGCGTCGACCGAGACGGCGAGTTGGAGTACCGCGGAGTCCGACTCAGCGACGAAGCCTCGATCGTCATGCCTGCCACCCGGGGTACCGATGGCGCGGTCATCGCCGACCGGGACGGGGTGACCTACTCGGTCACCTCGACGACCTTCCTGATCGCCGAAGGCGACACCGTGTTGTACCGCGCGCCGTGGACGGAGTTCCAACAGCCGCGCTTCTCCCCCGCCGGTACTGGGGCGACCAGTTCGACAGCGTCGAGTACCGGGGCGACCAGTACCGGGGCGACCAGTGCCGGGGCGACCAGTACTGGGGCGACCAGTACGTCGTCAACCGGAAGCAGTGTCACGACGACGGTGAGCACCACCACGGTCACGATCACCCCGACGACCTCGAAGCCGGGCGGCTGACGGCCGCATCAGTTTCCCCAACCGGCTGCCACCTACGCTCGTCGCGGTGTAGGCATGTTCAGGAGCCCTCACCCGGGGCCCAGCCATCTCAAGGAGGAGTCGCGTCGCATGCCGAACCCCAATCTGCCACCGGGATTCGACTTCACCGATCCCGACGTACACGCCGAACGGTTGCCGGTCGAGGAACTTGCCGAGCTACGGCGGACGGCGCCGATCTGGTGGAACGAGCAGCCGCCCGGCGTCGGCGGTTTCGGAGACAACGGCTACTGGGTCATCACCAAACACAAAGACGTCAAAGAGATCTCGCGACGCAGCGATGTCTTCTCCAGCCTGCAGAACACCGCGCTGCCCCGCTATAAGGAAGGCACCACGGCCGACCACATCGAGAGCGGCAAGTTCGTTCTGCTCAATATGGACGCCCCGCACCACACCCACCTGCGCAAGATCATCTCGAGGGCCTTCACGCCACGCGCAGTGGAGATGCTGCGCGCCGAACTCCAGCAGCGTGCGGCGGCGATCGTCCGGGACGCCGCGGCCGAGGGCTCGGGTGATTTCGTTGAGCAGGTGTCGTGCGAATTGCCCCTGCAGGCCATCGCCGGACTGATGGGCGTTCCCCAGGACGAGCGCAAGAAACTCTTCGACTGGTCCAATCAGATGGTCGGCGACTCCGATCCCGAGTTCGCCACCAACGACGCGATGGCCGCGTCCGTCGAGCTGATCATGTACGCGATGCAGATGGCCGCCGATCGCAATGCCAACCCACGCGACGATTTGGTGACCAAGCTGGTGCAGGCCGACGTCGAGGGTCACAAGCTCTCCGACGACGAGTTCGGTTTCTTCGTCATCCTGCTGGCGGTAGCGGGCAACGAGACCACCCGCAACTCGATCACCCACGGGATGATCGCGTTCACCGAATTCCCCGAGCAGTGGGAGCTCTACAAGAAGTTGCGTCCGGTCACCGCCGTCGATGAGATCGTCCGCTGGGCCACTCCGGTCACCTCGTTCCAGCGCACGGCGCTCAGCGACGTTGAACTCGGCGGTGTCACGATCAAGAAGGGTCAGCGGGTCGTCATGGTGTACCGGTCGGCCAACTTCGACGAGGATGTCTTCGACGATCCGTTCGCATTCAACATCCTGCGCGATCCCAACCCGCACGTCGGGTTCGGCGGAACCGGGGCGCATTACTGCATCGGAGCCAACCTGGCCCGGATGACGGTCGACCTGATGTTCAACGCCATCGCCGATCAGATGCCCGACCTGGTACCGCTGTCTGAGCCCGAGCGGCTCCGATCAGGCTGGCTCAACGGAATCAAGCACTGGAACGTGGACTACTCCGGCCGGAGTGCCTGACCGGAGCCCGTCAGCCGTTGACGACGACCGGATCCCCGATGCCCACCTGGTTGAAGTACCAGAGGGCGTTGTCCGGGCCGAGATTGATGCAGCCGTGGCTGACGTTGGCGTATCCCTGCGATCCCACCGACCACGGCGCCGAGTGGATGTAAACCCCACCCCAGGTGATCCTGATCGCGTCGGCCACCTTGATCTTGTAGCCCTCGGGGTCGGTCAGCGGGATGCCGATGGTGCTGGAGTCCATCACGATGGACTTGGCCTTCTCCAGCACGGTGAACGATCCGATCGGCGTCGCGAACCGGGGCTTGCCCATCGACGCCGGCATCTGCCGCATGATCACACCGTCGATGCTCACCGTGAAGGTGTGCGCGGAAATGCTGGCCACCCCCAGAACGGTGGACCCGGTGCCGAAACTGCGGCGCTCGCCGCCGGCCATCAGGGTGATCCGCGAGTGGGCCGGCCAGTAGGTATCCGGAACCCACTGCACGACGGTGTCGCTGAGCCATTCGAAGCGGCCGGTCGGAGCGTTCGGCGATGTGACCACGATGCTGCGCTCGGCAGCAGTGCGGTCCAACACATTTCGGCTGAACGTGACGATGATCGGATGGGCGACGCCAACGGTCTGACCGTTGATCGGCCGTACCGACGCGACGCCCCCCACTGATGTCGACGGGGCCACCGCAGCCAGGCTGCTCGGTGCCGCAGCGGTCAATGCGACCATGGCGATGCCCGCGGCGGCGAGAATCCGTCGAACTGCTCCGACCATGGCTACCTGTCCTTCAGTGGGCGTCAGCGAGCCCTCATTGTAGAGGCTCCCCCCGACCGTCCCTCAGTGCCGCCCGGGAAGCGCGGCGACCATCGGGGTGTCTACCCCGATGGGCCCGCAATCCGTGGCCCCGCCCGGTGCGCCCAACGGTGCGGCCCGACCGGGCAGCACCTCGGTGAAGAAAGCGGCGTTGTCGGCAAGGAACTTCTCCTCCGATTCGGGCAGGTCGCCCTCGAAGAAAATGGCATCCACCTCGCAGAGCAAACGGCAGGCGCCGCATTCGACGCACTCGTCGGGATTGATGTACATGGCCCGGTCGCCCTCGTAGATGCAGTCAACCGGACATTCCTGGGCGCACGCCTTGTGCTTGACGTCGACACAGGCGCTGGTGATCACGTAGGTCATGAGCGCAGTCTATCTGTTACTGCGCGTACCAGACACGGGACAAAGGTCGACGCGCCGGGGACCAAAGTCACCAATGCGCCCGGTATGCGTTCAGGGGGTGCCCGGCGCCGGGCGGGCCAACTCGGCGGTGATGTCGACGAATCCGGTGGTGTCCAGCCGATGGTCGGTGACCACCCGGCACTCCCCGTAGACCTGCAACACCCCGCGATCGGGCAGGTTCGGGTCACGGTAGTACTGCGCGATCACCGAGTCCTTGATCAGCGTCTTGCCTCCCGGGTGGTGGGCCGGCGACTGTCCTTCCCGCCACCCGCGGCCGGTCATGTCACGTGCGATCTCGCGGAAGAAGGCGGGCGTCTCGGTGATGGTCGGCACGTCAAAGGTCAGATACCCGGTGCCCTGATAGGGCGGTTCGTTGTCGTTCGAGCACGTTGCCAGCAGGTAGGTCCCGTCGGCGGAGGTCAATCGGCCGGTCAATCGGCCCGCGCCGACGAATTGCCGGGCGGCGCCGACCACCTGTTCGCGGGCCTGGTCTTCGGATATCGGCGGAGGCGGCGGCGCCACCGCCTCGCCGCGGAGGTCGTTGCTTCTGTGCACGCTGATGAATGCCGATCCGAGCCCCAGCGATGTCAGCAGGCTGGCGGAAAG
>CAMCWJ010000161.1 GCA_945882475.1 Bifidobacterium breve | reverse complement strand
GGTCTCGAGCTTCTCGACCTTCACAATGTCGCCGACGGCAACCTTGTACTGCTTGCCGCCGGTCTTCACGACCGCGTAGGTGGCTGTCTCGGCTGCCATCGTTCCTCTTCCAATCGGCGACGGGCGTCGCTGTGTAGCGGGCACGCGCTACCGGAGGTTGCGCGAACTGGTCTGGAGTGCGGGCCGCACCGGGGCCGCCGGCGGTACCACTGCCGCCGGCGGGGCCAGGCGGCAACTGTGCAAGGGTACTCCGACCAGCACCGGAGGGTCAAACCCGCAGGGCGGCGGGTCAGCCGTCCAACTCGGGCGGGCCCGCCGGGCGGGCCGCGGCTCGCCGGCGCGGGCGCCGGGGTGCGGCCACGGACTCGCTGACCTCGACGATCTCGACGTCGTCGTCGTCCTCGTCGTCCTCGTCGTCGTCCTCGTCATCGTCCACGTCGTCGTCGTCCACGTCGTCGTCCTCGTCATCGTCCTCGTCGAGTTCGTCGTCGTCCTCGTCGTCCTCGTCCTCGTCGAGTTCGTCGCCCTCGTCGTCGTCCTCGTCGTCCTCGTCATCGAACTCGTCGTCGGACAGGTCGTCGACGTCCGCCTCGGCCGTCTCCAGTGCCACCTGCTCGGCGGTCGCCGCAAGTTCCTCCGCGACGTCGCCTGCGGCGTCCTCGTCCTCGTCCTCGCCCTCGGGACGGTCGGTGGCGGCCGCCATCGCCTTGAACATCGGGTGCTCTCCGGAGACGTGCGCGGGCACCCGGGCCACCACGGTTTCCTCGGCCTTCGCCTTCTTGCCCCGCCTGCTGCGCCGGCCCGGCGTATCCGCTTTGCGGGCCGCGGCGGCGGGGCCGTTGTCGACCGGGTCGGAATGCACGACCGTGCCGCGGCCGGCGCACTCCGCGCAGGTAGTCGAGAAGGCCTCGATCAGGCCGGTGCCCAGCCGCTTGCGGGTCAACTGCACCAGGCCCAGCGACGTCACCTCGGACACCTGATGGCGGGTGCGGTCACGGCCCAGCGCTTCGGTCAACCGGCGAAGCACAAGATCGCGGTTGGACTCCAGCACCATGTCGATGAAGTCGATCACCACCATGCCGCCGATGTCGCGCAGCCGAAGTTGGCGGACGATCTCCTCGGCCGCCTCGATGTTGTTCTTGGTGACCGTCTGTTCGAGATTGCCGCCCGCGCCGGTGAACTTGCCGGTGTTGACATCGACGACCGTCATGGCCTCGGTGCGGTCGATCACCAGCGTGCCGCCCGAGGGCAACCACACCTTGCGGTCCATCGCCTTGGCCAGTTGCTCGTCGACGCGGTAGACCGCGAACACGTCCGGGCCTGCCGAAGCCGCCTGGCCGGCGGAATCGGACTGCGCCCCACCGGCGGGTTCGTATCTGGTGATCTTCGGAACCAGTTCGGGGGCAACAGCATTGACGTATGCGGTGATGGTCTCCCAGGAGGTCTCGCCGGACACCACAAGCCCGGAGAAGTCCTCATTGAACAGATCGCGAATCACCTTGACCAGGACATCGGGCTCCTCATAGAGCGCCACGGCCGCTCCGGCCGCCTTGGCCTTGGTCTGCTCGGCCTGCTCGGCGATCTTGGTCCAACGCTCCTGCAGGCGGTTGACGTCGCCGCGGATGTCGTCTTCCTTCACGCCCTCCGAGGCGGTGCGGATGATCACGCCGGCGTCGGCCGGAACCACCTCGCGCAGAATCTCTTTCAGACGTTGGCGCTCGGTATCGGGCAGCTTGCGGCTGATGCCGGTGGACGACGCCCCCGGCACGTAGACCAGATAACGCCCGGCCAACGAGATCTGGGTGGTCAGGCGCGCGCCCTTGTGGCCGACCGGATCCTTGCTGACCTGGACGACGACGTAGTCGCCCGGCTTAAGCGCCTGTTCGATCTTGCGGGCGGACCCGCCCAAACCGGCAGCCTCCCAGTTGACCTCACCGGCGTAGAGGACGCCGTTGCGGCCGCGGCCGATGTCAACGAAGGCCGCCTCCATCGAGGGCAGCACGTTCTGCACGACGCCGAGGTAGATGTTGCCCACCAGCGATGCCGAGGAGGCCGATGTCACGAAGTGCTCAACGACGATGCCGTCCTCGAGCACCGCGATCTGGGTGTAGCGGGCGCCCTGATGTGGCGGTTCGGTGCGAATCTTGTCGCGCACGACCATGACCCGGTCGACGGACTCGCGGCGGGCCAGGAACTCCGCCTCGGACAAGATCGGCGGGCGGCGCCGTCCCGCGTCGCGGCCATCCCGGCGGCGCTGCCGCTTGGCCTCCAGCCGGGTCGAGCCGCTGATGCCCTGGATCTCGCCGGCATCGCGTTCGGCTTTCTTCCGCGGCGCGCGCTCATGGACCACGGTATTCGGCGGGTCGTCGGTAGATCCGGCCTCAGTGTCGTCGCCGGCCCCGCTCTTGCGGCGTCTGCGCCGACGACGCCGGCGGGTGACGCCCTCGCCCTCGGCGCCGTCCTCATCGGTGGCGTCCTCGTCGGCCTCGGAGTCGGCACCGTCGGTGACGGCGTCGTCGCCGGCGGGCTGCTCGGTCTCGTCATCTTCAGCCTGCTCACCCCGGCCCCGGCCGCGACCGCGACGGCCACGGCGGCGACGCCGATTGGCGGGCCGGTCGGCGGACTCACCCGCCTCGTCGGTGACGTCGTCGTCCTCGTCGTCCTCGGAGTCGTCCGCCTCGACGGGGTCGGCGGCGGGCGAAGCGACCGGTTGCGGCGCCACGAAGAGAGGCATATAGGAATCGGATTCGACGATCACCATCGCGCTCTCGTCGGAGGCCTGCTCCGGCGCGACGATCACCATCTCGGAACCGGCTGCGTCGTCGGCCGCCAGCAGCTCACGAACCCGCATCGCGTCGGCCTGATCGACGCTGGACTGGGCGCTGCGTGAGCGGCCGTCCATGCCGCTGAGCGCATCGAGCACCCGCTTGCTGGTGGTCCCGAGCACCCGGGCCAGCGAGTGCACCCGCAGCCGCTCGGGCAGCTCGCCGTCGGCTACCGGCGGGGTGTCCCACTGCGACGGGGATTCCGGAAGATCCTGGTTGATGTCCTGGTTGAGATCATCGTCAGTCACGTATTCTCCTCGAGCCCCCGGGCGCGTCATATCGACGCGGCCACTCGAGGGCTTCTGCTTGCGCCCGGTTTTCCCGGGCTGGTCAGTGGTCTTGCTCCGAGGGGTTCAGGGAACGTCCTCAGGGCTGAATGCCAGCTCTCGACGGTCCGCGCCGCACCGCAGGCCGCGATGGTCGCGTACGTCTCAAGGTCTCATTCACGAATGCTCGTCTCCGAGCCTCCACGGCCAGTATCCCACACCGGGGGCAGTGCCAGGGACGGGCCGGGGCGGGGAATCAGCCGGCCGGGAACCAGAGGGCGATCTCGCGGGCGGCGGCCTCCGGGGAATCCGAGCCATGGACGAGGTTGAACTGGGTTTCCAGGGCCAGATCGGCCCGAATCGTGCCGGGGGCAGCCTTCTCCACCGGGTCGGTGCCGCCGGCCAGCTGCCGGAAGGCTGAGATGGCGCGGGGACCCTCCAGAATCGCCGCCACCACCGGCCCGGAGGTGATGAACTCCAGGAGTGAGCCGAAGAACGGCTTCTCCGCGTGCTCGGCATAGTGCGCGCGGGCCAGTTTGTCGCTGACGACCTTGAGTTCCAGCGCCGCGATACTCAGGCCTTTGCGTTCGATTCTTCCGATGATCTCGCCGATCATTCGACGCTCGACACCGTCGGGCTTGATCAGCACCAGGGTCCGCTCAGTCACGGAGCAGAAGCGTACCCGTCAGATCCCCGGCTCCTGCTGGCTGGGCAGCAGCCCCGCCCGCTGGCGGCGCAGAACCTCCCACCGCAGATAGGCGATCACCCCCCAGGCGACGAGGAACAACAACCCGATGAACCCGACGGCGGGGTAGACGAAAAAGCCGGCCACCAGCAGCAGCTGCACCCCGACGTTGACCCAGATCGCCCACGGCCGGCCCTGAAGTCCGGCCAGCACTACGAGAAGCACGGCGAAACCGACGAGGTAGCCGGTTGACCACGGGGTCAGGCCACCCCCGACGGCGCTGACCACCGGCAGCGCCAGCAACACGGTGATCACCTCGAGAATGAGCGTCCCGGCCATGACGCCGCGGAAGCTCTTCCATGGGTCCGACCCGGTGGGCTCAACCGGGGTGGGCTCAACCGGGCTGGGCTCAGGGGGGGCCGTCACTGCGGGTCCTTTCCGAACAGTGCGCGGGCCGCACCCGCGGTCGCCACCGAACCGGTGATGACGATTCCCGCACCGGAGAGTCCGTCGACCTTTGCATCCTCGACCAGGGCGGTGGCCGTCTCGATGGCGTCCGGCAGGGTTTCGGCGCGAACCACCCGTTCCGGACCGAATACCTCCTCGGCGCGCTGCGCCAGCGTCTCGACGTCCAGGGCGCGGGGTGAGCCGTTGTCGGTGACCACCAGCAGATCGAAAGCCGGCTCGAGGGCGCTCAGGATGCCGTTGAGATCCTTGCCCTCCAGCACGCTCAGTATTCCCACCAGGAACCGAAAGTCGAACTCCGCGGCCAGTGCCGTAGTGAGCGCAGCCGCGCCGGCGGGATTGTGTGCGGCGTCGATGAAAACCGTTGGTGCGGTGCGCATCCGCTCCAGCCGGCCGGGACTGGTCGCGGCGGCGAAGCCGGCCCGGACGGCGTCGATGTCGAGTTGGCGCTGCGGACCCGCCCCGAAGAGGGCTTCCACGGCGGCTAGTGCGATCGCCGCGTTGTGGGCCTGATGCTCACCGTGCAGTGGCAGGAAGATCTCGGAGTACACGCCGCCGAGACCCTGCAACTCGATCACCTGTCCGCCGACGGCGACCTGGCGGCCAAGCACCGCGAACTCGGAGTCCTCGCGGGCGACGGCGGCGTCGGCCCGCAGCGCCGCGGCCAACAGCACCGACATCGCCTCGGGGGCCTGCCGCCCGATCACCGCGACGGTGTCGACCGGCACCACATCACCGCGTGGGGCGGCGATGATGCCGGCTTTCTCGGCGGCGATCTCCGCCAGGGTGTCGCCCAGGTACTCGGCGTGGTCGATACCGATGGAGGTGATCACCGCGACCGGGGCGTCGATGACGTTGGTGGCGTCCCACCGCCCGCCCATGCCGCACTCGACAATCGCGATGTCGACGGGCGCATCGGCGAACGCGGCGAATGCCATCGCGGTGAGAACCTCGAACTTGCTCATGGCCGGACCGCCGTCAGCCTGCGACTCGGCATCCACCATCTGCACGAATGGCTCTATCTCACAGTAGGTTTCGACGTAGCGCGCGGGGCTGATCGGTTCATTGTCAATGGCGATCCGCTCAATCGCTGACTGCAGGTGCGGGCTCGTTGTGCGTCCCGTCCGCCGGTCCAGCGCCGTCAGCAGTGCGTCGATCATTCGGGCCACTGAGGTCTTGCCATTGGTGCCGGCGATATGGATCGACGGGTAGCTGCGCTGCGGCGAGCCGAGCAACTCCATCAACGCCGAGATGCGCGCGATACTGGGCTCCAGCTTGGTCTCCGGCCAGCGCTGGTCCAGGAGATGCTCGACCTGCAGCAGCGAGGCAAGCTCGTCCGGAGTCGGAACGCTCATGCCAGCGCACCCAGGCGTGCGCCGATCCGGTCGACCTCGTCGCGCGCCACCTGCTGGCGGTCGCGGATCTTGGCGACGACGTCATCGGGCGCCTTGGCCAGGAAGGCGGCGTTCTCGAGTTTGGCTGTGGTGCCGGCCAACTCCTTGTGCGCGGCGGCCAGGTCCTTCTCCAGTCGGCGGCGCTCGGCTTCGACGTCGACGGTGCCGGAGGTGTCCAGTTCGACGGCCACGGTGCCGCCCGACAGCCGGACCTCCACGCTGGCGGTCGGGCGGAAGTCGGTATCCGGGTCGGTCAGCCAGGCCAGTGCGGCGATCGGCGCGCCCAGTGCGGCGATGCCGGCCTGTTCGATGCCGCCGATCCGGGCCGGCACCTTCTGCCGGTCTGCCAGGCCCTGATCGCTGCGGAACCGCCGGACTTCGGTGACCAGCTTCTGCACATCGGCGATACGTTGGGCAGCGAGAGGATCGGGTGTGATGCCCGAGGTCTTCGGCCAGTCCGCGATCACCAGCGACTCGCCGCCGGTCAGTTCCCGCCAGAGCGCCTCGGTGACGAACGGCATGACCGGATGCAGCAACTTCAGCAGGGTGTCCAGCACCTCGGCGAGCACAGCCGTTGTTGCCGAAATACCCTCGGCAAGTTGCACTTTCGATAGCTCGAGATACCAGTCGCAGAACTCGTCCCAGGCGAAGTGGTACAGCGACTCACACGCCCGGCTGAACTCATACTCATCAAGAGCGGCGTCCACCTCGGCACGAACCTCTTCCGTCCGGCCCAGGATCCACCGGTCGGCGTCGGTCAGTTCACCCCAGGCGGGCAGCGGTGCCGGCGCGGCGCCGTTCATCAGCGCGAAGCGCGTCGCGTTGAACAATTTGGTGGCGAAGTTGCGGGACGCTCGCGCGTGGTCCTCGCCGATGGACAGGTCGCTGCCGGGACTGGCGCCGCGGGCCAGGGTGAACCGCAGGGCATCCGCCCCGAACATCTCGACCCAGTCCAGTGGGTCGATACCGTTGCCCCGGGACTTACTCATCTTGCGGCCGTGCTCATCGCGGATCAGGCCGTGCAGGAATACGTTCTCGAAGGGCATCTGCGCGGGCCGGGCGCCGCCGTTGGTGATGGCATCGTCTTGCGCGACGAAGGTGCCGAACATCACCATCCGGGCCACCCAGAAGAACAGGATGTCGTAGCCGGTGACGAGAACGCTTGTGGGATAAAACTTCTCGAGGTCCGGGGTACGGTCGGGCCAGCCCATAGTCGAAAATGGCCACAGCGCCGAGGAGAACCAGGTGTCGAGCACGTCCGGGTCCT
>CAMCWJ010000160.1 GCA_945882475.1 Bifidobacterium breve | reverse complement strand
ACGCCGGATGCCGGAGCGGGGATCTCGGTGTCGACCTTGTCGGTGGACACCTCCAGCAGCGGCTCGTCCGCCACGACGGTGTCGCCCTCCTGCTTGAGCCAGCGGGTGACGGTGCCCTCGGTGACGCTCTCGCCGAGGGCCGGCATCTGGACGGACACGGCCATGTGTGTTGACTCCCTCGAACGCTCGATCGTGCGGGTCGACCTCTGGCATACCACAGCGTCGGGCGCCCGCGAGGGGCCCCAAGTGGAATGTTGCCTGAATCATCCTGTCACTGCCGGGCAGCGCGGACGCACTCAGGGCGAGGCCGATTTCTCTGGCACTATCGGTGGGAGAGACACGGCAGAAGGAGATCGTTGCGTTGGGGCTGTTCGACAGGTTCCGGCGCGGTCGCCGGCGGGAGCCCGGGACCGGCGCCGATCTCAGGTATCTGTCCGAGTGGGCGGCGCAGCGAACCGGGGTGGAGGCCTTCGTCGAACCCAAGACCCCCGTCACTCCACTGACCGTGGTGCTGGTCGGCGCCGACGGCGCGTGGACCCGTCGCCCCATCGGCGGCGCGGCCGATGCGAGACGACTCGGGAAACGGCTGGCGATCCCGGTCTACGACGTCCAGAAGGTTGGCTACCCCAAACGGATGCGCGACCATGACGCCCGCCGCAGGATCGAACGCCGCAGGAGGCTGCGCGCTGAACTCAACGACACCGAACTCGACGACACCGGATCCGACCAACAATGAGGACCGTTCGCTACCTCGACGTCGCCGATGGCGTCCGCCTCGCGGTCTATGAAGAGGGCAACCGGTCCGGGCCGACGGTGGTGCTGGTGCACGGCTGGCCCGACTCGCACCGGGTCTGGGACTCGGTGGCCGAGCGACTCGCCGACTCCCACCGGGTGATCCGTTACGACAACCGGGGTGCCGGCGCCTCGTCGGTGCCCGGGCCGGTGGCCGCCTACGCCCTGGCCCGACTGGCCGACGACTTCGCCGCCGTGGTCGCGGAGTCGAGCCCGGACGCGCCGGTGCACGTGGTGGGTCACGACTGGGGCGCGGCGACCGTGTGGGAGTACCTGAGCCGGCCCGAGGCCGCCGACCGGGTGGCCTCCTACACCTCGATCTCCGGGCCGGACCCGCAGCACCTGAGTCGATTTGTGCGAGAGGGCCTGGCCCGCCCGCACCGGCCGAGGCGATTCGCGCGCGCCTTCTCCCAGGCGGCCCACTTCAGCTACATGATCGGATTCTCTATCCCGGTGCTCGCACCCGCGGCGATGCGGACGTTCCTGGCGCGGGCGATCAACCGCTACCTGATCACCCCCGGCATCCCGCCGGAGCAGCGACATCAGGGCGAGACCTTCGTCGCTGACGCCACCAACGGGTTGAAGATTTACCGCGCCAACTACTTTCACGCACTGACCCATGCCGACCCTGATCGCTATGTCCCGGTACCGGTGCAGTTGTTGGTCAATACCCGGGACATGTTCGTGCGGCCCTACGTCTACGAGGACACGCAGAGGTGGGTGCCGCGACTGTGGCGCCGCGACATCAACAGCGGCCATTGGTCGCCCATGTCGCATCCGCAGGTGGTGGCCACCGCCGTCGCCGAGTTCGCCGGATACCTGGGCGGCGGCCCGCCGAGCCGCGCACTACTGCGAGCCGAACTCGGCCGGCCGCGCAAGCCGTTCGGCGACCAGTTGGTGGCCGTCACCGGCGCCGGCAGTGGCATCGGCCGGGCCACCGCCCTGGCGTTCGCCGCGCAGGGCGCTGAGGTGGTCCTCAGCGACATCGACGAGGAGGCTGTGACCCGGACCGCCGAGTGGATCAACGACACCGGCGCAACCGCGCACCCCTATGTCGTGGACGTCTCCGACGCCGACGCCGTCGAACGCTTTGCCGACGCAGTCTGCGCCACCCACGGCGTGCCCGACATCGTCGTCAACAATGCCGGAATCGGCGCGGCAGGGGCGTTTCTGGACACCCCGGCCGAGCAGTTCGACCGGGTTCTCGATGTCAACCTCGGCGGCGTGGTCAACGGCTGCCGGGCCTTCGCGCGACGCTTGGTCGAACGGGGCACCGGGGGCCACATCGTCAACGTCGCGTCGATGGCCGCCTACGCCCCGCTGTCCTCGCTCAACGCCTACTGCACGTCCAAGGCTGCGGTGTACATGTTCTCCGACTGCCTGCGCGCCGAACTCGCCTCCGCCGGTATCGGGCTGACCACGATCTGTCCCGGAGTGGTGAACACCAACATCGTCTCGGCCACCGGATTTCACCCGCCGACCGGAAGGCAGGCCGCAGCGTCGGGCCGCCGCGCGCAACTGGAGCGGATGTTCGACTGGCGTGACTACCGCCCCGAGAAGGTGGCAGCGGCGATTCTGTCTTCGGTACGCAGCAACAGCGCGGTCCGCCCGGTGACCCCCGAGGCGCACCTGCTTTACGGTGCATCCCGCCTGCTGCCCCAGGCGTTGCGCAGTGCCGCACGCGGGAAAGTGCTCTAGCAGCGGTAGGGTTTGCTGGTGCGCACCGCAGCGGTTGCCGGTTTGGCCGTGGTTGCGATCGCGTGCGGTCCCGTCTTCGGCACGCCGGCACCAGTACTGACGTCGCAGGAGGCCTTCGTTCTGCCCGGCACCGACATCGGTGATGTGCCGACGGATGAGGTTTACCTGGGCTTCGCTGACAGCATCATCGACGGAGTCAACCCTGCGCTCAATACCGGCCCGCTGAACCTCGCCGACATCGTCGATTATCCGGGGTCGTTCTGGCCGGTGTCCGGCGGCGGGTTTGCAGACCCCACCTTCGATAACTCGGTGGGCGCCGGGGTTGCGAACCTGCACGCGGCAGTCGTGGGCTCCGCCGCCGAGAGCATTCTGATCTTCGGGTACTCCCAGGGCGCCGTGGTCGCGACCGGATTCAAGTCCGCCAACCCCGATCCCGAGAAGCCGATCACCTACGTGCTGGACTCCAACCCCAACCGGCCCAACGGGGGAATCCTCGAGCGCTTCGCCGGGCTGACGGTTCCGATTCTGGGCATCACCGCCAGCGGGGCGACTCCGGCGGTCGGCGGAATCACCTACGACGTCGCGCGGCAGTACGAGGGCTGGGCCGACTTCCCGCGCTATCCGCTCAACGTGGTGGCCACGCTCAATGCCGTGCTGGGCATCGCCTTCCTGCACGGGGTGAACAGGCAGATCGACGAGGTCGATTTCGCCGCCCTTAACGACCCCGCGAAGACCGACATCGTCACCGACGGCGAGACGACCTACTACACCGTGCCCACTGCGCGCCTGCCGCTGCTGATGCCCCTGGAGTTCATCGTCCCGAGTCCGATGCTGACTGCGCTCGATGCCCCGCTGCGGGTGATCGTCGAGTGGGGTTACGACCGCGGGGTCAGTCCGGGTATGCCGACCACCGCAGCCTTGATTCGCTGGGGCAATCCCGTGCAGAACCTCAAAAATCTCGCTTTGGCCATTCCGACCGGGATCGATGACGGTCTGGCCGAGGCCGCCGGAAATCCGGCGTACCGGCCGCTGGGAACGACGTCGGCCGGCATGTACGGAATCGGTGGCCGACCGCAGTCGCCGACGCCCGCGCCGTCAGCCGGGGTGAAATCTGCTGCGGCCGTGTCGATTACGGCCCGGAGTAATCGCGCCGCGATGGTGTCGCCCGCGGCCCGGAACAATGGCGCGCGGCCGGGAAAGCCGACGCAGGACCACCCGGGCAGGGCCAACGCTCGGGCACGCTGATGGCCTCGGCGCGCGGGGCCGCGCGCTAGCCGTTCTCGGCGATGTCTTCGAGTACGGCGAACAGCGTGCGGGTGGGAACGCCGGTACCGCCCTTGGGGGTGTAACCCCACGGCCCGCCGGTGTTGTAGGCCGGCCCGGCGATGTCGATATGCGCCCACTGCACACCTTCGGCGACGAACTCGCGCAGGAACACGCCGGCGACCAGCATGCCGGCGAAGCGTTGCGAACTGATGTTGGCCAGGTCGGCCACCGCGGACTTGAGGTCGTCGGCGAGTTCGTCGGGAAGCGGCATGGCCCAGCCGTTCTCGCCTTCCCGCTGGGATATCCCCGCCACCCGGTCGCGGAAGTCGTCACTGCCCATGACGCCGGGAATACGGGCACCGAGTGCGACGGTCTGAGCGCCGGTCAGCGTCGAGGTCTCGATCAGGTAGTCGGGGGAGTCCTCGCAGGCCCGCACGATCGCATCGGCCAGGATCAGCCGACCCTCGGCGTCGGTGTTGAGCACCTCCACGGTGATCCCGCCGTACTGGGTCAGCACATCGCCCGGGCGCTGCGCGGTCGCCGACGGCATGTTCTCGGCCATCGGCACGGTGGCGATCACGTCGATGGGCAACTGCTGCTGCGCGGCCAGCACGACGGTGGCGATCACCGATGCCGCCCCGGCCATGTCGGAGGTCATGTGGTGCATCGAGGCGGCCGGTTTGATCGAGATGCCGCCGGTGTCGAAGGTGATGCCCTTGCCGACCAGCGCCACCTTCGGTGCGGCCTTTCGGCCTTTGCCGCCGCGGTAGGTCAACCGCACCAGCCGAGGCGGATTCGATGAGCCCTTGCCGACCCCGATGACACCACCGAACCCAGCCTTCGCCAGAGCCTTCTCGTCGAGCACCTCGACCTCCAGGCTAGCCGAAGTACCGAAAGCCTTTGCGCGCTTGGCGAATTCGGCCGGGAAGAGGTGGCTCGGCGGAGTGTTGACCAGGTCGCGGGCGCTTGCCACCGCGGAGGCGATCGCCACCGCGCGGGCGGCCTGGCGCTTTGCGTCGCGAGCAGAGCTAAGGGCGGTGATCCGGGCCAGCGGCGGATCCTTCGGTGCGGTCTTGGCGCTGCGGAACTCGTGCATCTGGTAGGCGCCGAGGATCAGGCCCTCGACGGCCGCTCCGAGGTGCAACTCCGACAGCGTGGTGATCACCGACTCCACCCCGCTCAGCGACCGGGCCGCCGCGCCCGCGGCACGACGGATGACCTCGGCCGGCCACTCGTCGCGCGGTGCGCCCAGACCGACGGCCAGCACGCTGGCCACCGGAAGCGACGACACGTGCATCCGGGTCAGGGTCTCGGGTCCGGCCTTGGCGCCCAGGGCGCGCAGGGTGTCTTCGATCGCGCGAATCGACTCAGCATCCAGGAGGGCGCCGTCGGCGACCGTCGGCGCGGCGTCGCCGGTGACGATCGGAACGATCAGCACCGCCGATGCGGATCCGCGCTTGGGTAGCGCGGCGGCGACGGAGACGGACGGGGCCTGATAACCGGGTTGGGTGCTCACCAGCGACACCCTAATCGGCCCGGACATTAGGGTTGGATCCCGTGAGCGACGAAGAACTTCTGCACGGCCCCCTCGAGGGTCGTCACCGCGACCGCGGCGCCACCTTCGCCCCCTTCGGCGGATGGCTCATGCCGGTGTCCTACGCGGGCACGGTGGGCGAGCACACCGCCACCCGGGAGGCGGTGGGGTTGTTCGACGTCAGTCACCTCGGGAAGGCGTCGGTGACCGGCCCCGGTGCCGCGGAGTTCGTCAACTCCGCCCTGACCGGCGATCTGCGCCGGATCGGCCCGGGCCAGGCGCAGTACACGCTGTGCTGCGCGCCGGACGGCGGCGTGATAGACGATCTCATCGCCTACTACGTCAGCGACGACGAGATTTTCCTGGTGCCCAACGCGGCGAACACCGCTGCGGTAGTGGAAGCCATGCAACAGGTTGTGCCCCAGGGTATTTCCGTTGTCGATGAACACCGGTCTTATGCCGTGCTCGCCGTCCAGGGTCCGCGCTCGGCCGAGGTGCTCGCGGCGCTCGGACTGCCGGCGGACATGGCCTACATGAGCTTCTCCGACGCCGAGTACGCCGGAGTGCCGGTTCGGGTATGCCGCACCGGCTACACCGGCGAGCACGGCTACGAGCTACTGCCGTCCTGGGACGCGGCGCCGGTCGTGTTCGACGCGTTGCTGACCGAGGTCGAGAGCCGCGGTGGCCAACTCGCCGGCCTCGGTGCGCGTGACACCCTGCGCACCGAGATGGGGTACCCGTTGCACGGCCACGAACTCTCCCGTGACATCTCGCCGGTGCAGGCCCGCTGCGGGTGGGCGGTGGGCTGGTCCAAGGAGGAGTTCTGGGGTCGCGACGCCCTGACCGCCGAGAAGGCGGCCGGGCCGCGCCGACTGCTGCGCGGCCTGCGGGCGATCGGGCGGGGCGTGCCCCGGGCCGACATGGCAGTGCGCGGCGACGGGACGGTAGTAGGCGTTACGACGTCGGGAACCTTCTCCCCGACGCTGGGGGCGGGAATCGCGCTGGCAATGATCGACACCGCGGCCGGGATCCCCGACGGCGCCGTTGTCAGCGTCGACGTGCGCGGCCGCGGTCTCGACTGCGAGGTCGTCACACCGCCGTTCGTCGACGTCAAGACCCGCTGAGGGGCTGGCTACAATCGCTGCCATGACCGAGTTCACCGTCGAGCGCAGCGCGCACCCGGCGAGCGAGGTCGACCGGGCCGCGATCCTGGCCGAACCGGGATTCGGTCGCTACTACACCGACCACATGGTGTCGATCCTCTACACCGAAGCCGATGGCTGGCACGACCTCCGGGTGATGCCGTACGGCCCGATCCAACTGGATCCCTCCGCGATCGTGCTGCACTACGCACAGGAGGTCTTCGAGGGCCTCAAGGCCTATCGCTGGTCCGACGGCTCCATCGTGTCGTTTCGGCCGGAGGCCAACGCGGCCCGGCTGCGATCCTCGTCGCGGCGCCTGGCCATCCCGGAGCTGCCCGATGAGCTGTTCCTGGAGTCGCTGCGCCAGCTCATCGCGGTGGACCACGAGTGGGTTCCGCCCGCCGGGGGTGAGGAGTCGCTGTACCTGCGGCCGTTCATCATCGCCACCGAACCGGGCCTGGGGGTGCGGCCGTCGGCTGAGTATCGCTACC
>CAMCWJ010000159.1 GCA_945882475.1 Bifidobacterium breve | reverse complement strand
TGCCGCACTGCTCGCCCGCCGGGTCGCCCAGCAACTTGAGCAGAGCATGCCCGATCTGGTGACCGCCACCATGACCCGAAGCCTGCGTGCCGGGAAGGTGTTTCTGGACTGGAGTCAGAACAACGCGGCCAAGACCACGATCGCGCCGTACTCGCTGCGCGGCCGGGAGGTCCCGACGGTCGCCGCCCCCCGTACCTGGGATGAGATCGGCGGTGGCGCCATCGAGCAGTTGCGGTACGACGAGGTGTTGGCACGGGCCGCCGAGCACGGCGACCTGCTCGCCGGATTGGACGCGGCACCGTCGCGTCGCTCTGCGCCTGCGGCGGGCCCAGCTTTGCCCGCGCCTACTCGCCGGAAGCGTGGTGCGGCCGTGACGGCCGAGCCGTCTGCAACGCCGGACTCGCGTCTGCACGAGTTCGCGCCGATGCTGGCCACGTTGGGTTCGGTGGACAACCTGACCGCACGCACGCATGCCTTCGAGGGAAAGTTCGACGGCTACCGCCTGATGGTCGAGTCCGATCACGGTCGGCTGCGATTGGCGACGCGAAACGGCCACGACGTCACCGCCGAGTATCCGCAGCTTCGGCCGCTGGGTGCCGAACTTGCCGACCATCACGTCATCCTCGACGGTGAGGTGGTGGCTCTCGATGAACACGGCGTGCCGCAGTTCGAGGAGATGCAGAATCGGGCGCGAGCCGCGCGGATTGAGTTCTGGGCGTTCGACATTCTCGAACTCGACGGTCAGTCGCTGCTGCGGGTCAAATACCGGGACCGGCGGCGCCTACTCGAAACCTTTTCCGCTGGAACAACTCTGGTGGTCCCAGATCTGCTCGAAGGTGACGGGGCGCAGGCCCTGGCGTATTCCCGCAGGCGCAAATGGGAGGGTGTGGTCGCGAAGAAGTGGGATTCCACCTATCAGCCGGGTCGCCGATCCGCTTCCTGGATCAAGGACAAGAACTGGAATACCCAGGAGGCGGTGATCGGCGGGTGGCGCAAGGGTGAGGGCGGCCGTTCCAGCGGAATCGGCGCACTGCTGCTCGGCATCCCGGTCGCCGATGGCCTTCGGTTCATCGGAAGAGTCGGCACCGGCTTCACCGAGAAGGAGCTCGGCAAGCTCAAGGGCATCCTGGCCCCATTGCACACGACGCAGTCGCCGTTTGATCCCGCACTCCCGCGCCCGGAGACCGTCGGCGTCACCTATGTTCGGCCGGAACTGGTCGGCGAGGTGAGATACGGCGAAATGACGTCCGATGGCCGGCTGCGGCACGCGAGTTGGCGCGGCCTTCGTCCGGATCGGGATGCCGCCGATGTGAAGCTGGAAGCACCCGGCGTCTAAGGCGGGTCGGTCCCGTCGAGTAATCGTTCGGGGTGGTGGTAGTCGTTGGTTCCGCCGCGGAGGGGTAGGTGTGGTGGGGGTATCCATTCGGTTCGGCCGTCTGTGCGTTTTCGGGTTTGCCAGCCGCCGGGTGTGATGGTGGTGTGGTCGGTTTTGCAGGCGAGGGTGAGTGTGGTGATGTCGGTGGTGCCGCCGGTGGCCCATGGGTCGATGTGGTGGATTTCGGTGTGGTAGCTGGGGGTGTCGCAGCCGGGTTTGGTGCAGCCGCGTTCGAGGGCGTGGAGGACGAGTCGTTGGTCGCCGGTGGCGATGCGTTTGGTGCGGCCGAGGTAGAGGGGGCGTTGGGTGTGTTGTTCGTAGACGCAGAGGTAGTGGTAGGCGTGGGCGCTCATGGCGATGAGGTCGCGGATGGGGATCAGGGTGCCGCCGCCGGTGACGGCGACGCCGGCGCCGGTGTGGAGTTGATCCAGGGTGGCGGTGACGATGACGGTGACGGGCAGGCCGTTGTGTTGGCCGAGGGTGGGGTCGCCGAGTTGTCCGCGCAGGAGTGCGCCGAGGGCGTCGTGGTGGCGTTGGGCGTGGGTGCGGGTATCGCGGGTGATTGTGTCGGGAGTGGGGTCGGTGGTGACGGTGGGGGTGGGGTCGTCGGGGTTGCACATGCCGGGTGCGGCGAATTTGGCGCACCATGCCTCGAGCAGTGCGCGTAGTTCGGGGGTGGCGATTAATCGTGCGGTGCTCATGCCGTCGGGGCCTTGGCGGCCGCACCAGGTGAAGCCGCGTTTGCGGGCGCGGTCGGTGTCGGTGAAGGTGCCGTCGGGGTTGATGGTGATGGCGAGCCGGTCGGCGGCCCTCTCGAGTTGGTCGGGGCGCAGCTGGGTGGCTTTGTCGGCGAGGAAGGCTTCGGCTTTCTCCACCTCGGCCGGGGCGATGTGCTCGGGCAGGTCGCGGATGAACTTCTGAATGACCCGCAGGTGGTCGATATCCAACTGGCCGGCGTTCCAGGCGGTGGCGGTGGCGGGCAGTTCGGGGGGCATGGGTGCGCCGGTGAGGGTGGTGCGGGGGTGAAGTTGCGCGGCGTCACGCAGCCGGCGGCGGGACTCGGCTGGGCTGATGCGCAGCACGTCGGCGATGACTTTGTGCAGGGCGGGGCCGATCTGGCCGCCGTCGTCGCGGTCGAGGGATCCGGTGATGTCGTGGCAAGTGACGCTGTGGCGGCGCCGAACGGTTTCGAGCCGGTCGAGGGCATCGAGGCGTTCCAGGGCGGGCAGCCGATCCCAGTCGATCGCACCCACGGCAGCTACCGCGGCATCGAGTGAGGCGAACACCTCAGCAACCGGAATCGAAAGCATGTTCGAATACTAGAAGACGGCACCGACAGGTTTTTGGATCCACTGCACCGCCGCATCAGCCTCGCAGGATCGGCCGAAGCGCCTCCAGCACTGAAGCGTCCTCGATAGTCGACGGGGTCGGTTCGTCGCGGCCGTGGGCGATGCCTCGCATGGTCTTGCGCAGGATCTTGCCGGAGCGGGTCTTGGGCAGCGCCGGAACCACATCAACCTGGCGCAGTGCCGCCACCGGGCCGATCGCCTCCCGGACGGCGGCCACCAGTGCCTCGGCCAGACCGTCGGCGGAGGCACCGGCCTTGAGCACCACCAGGCCACGCGGCACCTGACCCTTGATCTCATCGGCCACGCCGATCACCGCGCACTCGGCGACCGCCGGATGCGCCGCCAACACTGCCTCGATCGAACCCGTTGACAACCGGTGCCCCGCGACGTTGATGACGTCGTCGATCCGGCCCATCACGAACAGGTAGTCGTCGTCGTCGAAAAATCCGCCGTCACCGGTCAGGTAGTAACCGGGATGCTCACTTAGGTAGGACGCTTCGTAGCGGGCGTCGTCGCCCCACAGGGTGGGCAGGGTGCCGGGCGGCAGCGGAAGGCTGATGCAGATCGCTCCCTCCTCGCCGGGCCCACACTTCGAACCGTCCGGATGCAGGATCTGCACGTCGTATCCGGGCATGGGTACGGTCGGTGAGCCTGCCTTGAGCGGAAGTGCCTCCACGCCAACGGGATTGGCGGCGATCGCCCAGCCGGTCTCGGTCTGCCACCAGTGGTCGATCACCGGGATGCCCAGTTTCGCCGACGCCCACTCGTAGGTGTCCGGATCGAGCCGCTCACCGGCCTGGAACAGATACTTCAGTGTCGACAGGTCGTAGCGACCGATGTGGGAACCATCGGGGTCTTCCTTGCGGATTGCCCGGATGGCGGTGGGCGCGGAGAAGAGGACCTTGACCCGGTGTTCGGCGGCTACCCGCCAGAACGCGCCCGGGTCCGGGCTGCCCACGGGCTTGCCCTCGTAGAGCACTGTGGTGGCGCCGGCCAGCAACGGTGCGTAGACGATGTAGGAGTGGCCCACCACCCAGCCGACGTCTGAGGCAGCCCAGAACACCTCACCGGGTTCGACGTCGTAGATGTTGCGCATGCTCCACGTCAGCGCCACCGCGTGGCCGCCGTTGTCGCGCACGATGCCCTTGGGTTTGCCGGTGGTTCCGGAGGTGTAGAGCACGTACAGCGGATCGGTCGCGGCCACCGGAACCGGATCGGCCGGGGACGCCGCAGCCATCGACTCGGTCCAGTCGTGGTCGCGACCGGCGACGAGTTCGCAGCGGTGCCGGTCGCGTTGCACGATCACGCAGCCAGTCGGCTGATGGGTGGCGAGTTCCAGCGCGTGATCGAGCATCGGTTTGTACTCGACCACCCGGGACGGCTCGATACCGCACGACGCCGAGACGAGGACGACCGGCCGGGCATCGTCGATGCGGGTGGCCAGTTCGTGCGCGGCGAATCCGCCGAACACCACCGAGTGCACCGCGCCGAGTCGGGCGCAGGCCAGCATCGCGATGACTGCCTCGGGAATCATCGGCATGTACAGCACCACTCGGTCGCCTTTGCCGACACCGAGGCCGCGCAGTACACCGGCAAATTGCGCTGTCTCGGAGAGTAATTCGCGGTAGCTATAGGTGCGCTTCGACCCGGTGACGGGCGAGTCGTAGATCAACGCCGCCTGATCCCCGCGGGTGGCGATGTGGCGGTCCAGAGCGTTGGCGCAGGTGTTCAACTCCGCATCGGGGAACCACCGATAGAACGGCGGGTTGTCGGTGTCGAGGATCCGCTGTGGGTCCCGCGTCCATGTCACCGCGCGCGCGGCATCTGCCCAGAACGCCGCCGGATCGGCCACGCTGGCCTGGAAAACGTCGCGGTATCGGTCCATGTCCTGCACGGTAGCGCGGCCGCATCGCTATCGTCGCGGCATGGCAGCAGTGGAGTTCGATGTCCCCGAAGCCGGCGTCGCCCGGGTCACGCTCAACCGTCCCGAGGTGCTCAACGCCATCGACGGCGCCCTGCTCGACGGCCTCGACGCGGCGATGAATCGCCTGGGCTCCGGGGAATTTCGGGTCGCCATCCTGACCGGAGCAGGTCGCGGCTTCTGTGCGGGCGCCGATCTCAGCGGAACCGGGCAGCCGTGGGCACCGGAGGCGGCCGCACCGTTCAAGACGACCTATGACGCCCAGGTGCGACTGGCCGATCAGATGACCCGGCTCTACGAGTTGCCGATCCCGGTGGTGGCGGCGGTCAACGGGGTGGCCGTCGGCGGGGGACTGGCCTACGCGTTGCACTGCGACGTTCGGATCGCCGCTGCCGCCGCGCGATTCGGTTCGGTGTTCATCAAGGCCGGGTTCTCCTCGATGGACATGGGCACCAGCTATCTGTTGCCGCGTATCGTCGGCGCTGGTGTGGCCCGGGAACTCATGCTCACCGGTCGCATCATCGACGCCGAGGAGGCAATGCGGATTCATCTAGTGCACCAGGTGGTGTCGGCCGAGAAACTGATGGACGCCGCGTTGGAGATGGCACGCAGCGTCGCCGCCAATAACGCCTACGGCGTGTGGCAGACCAAGATCGGACTCAACGCGGCACTTGACGCTCCGAGCCTGCGGCACGCGAAGGAGATCGAGAACCGCACGCAGGTATTGAGCAGCTTTACCAACAACCCGCGTGAGGCCGCTATCGCGCACCGGGAGAAGCGTGCTGCGCAGTGGGATCCGCTGTAGGGCCGGATCCGCTGTGCGATTTAGGTTTTCGCGATGACGTTCTCCGCAAACCACTCCAGGTTGCGGATCTTGGCGTCGAGTGGCTCGGTGTCGGGACCGTTGATGTAGGGGATCCGGAAGCCGACGATAACGTCGGTGACGCCCTTGTCCTCAAGACGTTTCACGCCGTCGACGCTGAAGCCGTCGATCGAGATGACGTGGACCTGGAAGTCCTTGTCGGCCGTGCCCTCTTCCTCGCGGTAGCGGTTGAGCTTGGCCAGCAGTTCGTCGAGGTCTTCCTCGCCACCGCCGTGCATCCAGCCGTCGTTGCGTGCCGCGCGGCGCAGGGCGGCGTCGGCATGCCCGCCGATGAGGATCGGCAACGGTTTGGTGGGGGCCGGCGTCATCTTGGTCTTGGGGATGTCAAAGAACTCGCCGTGGTATTCGAAGTAGTCGCCGGTGGTGAGCCCGCGGATGATGTCGATGCACTCGTCCATCCGCTTGCCGCGCTTGGCGAACGGCACGCCCATCAATTCGTAGTCCTCAGGCCACGGACTGGTGCCGACACCGAGACCCACCCGGTTGCCGATCAGCGCCGCCAGCGATCCGGCCTGCTTGGCCACCAGGGCAGGCGGGCGAATCGGAAGTTTGAGCACGAAGAAGTTGAAGTGCAGGGTGCTGGTCACCGCACCCAGTGCGGCGGTGATCACGAAGGTCTCGATGAACGACTTGCCGTCGAGGAACTCCCGGTTGCCGTCCGGGGTATAGGGATACTTCGAGTCAGACTCGAAGGGGTACGCGACGCTGTCGGGGATCGTCATCGCGTGGTACCCGGCGGCCTCGGCGGCCTTGGCCAGCGGGATGTAGAAACTGGGGTCGGTCATCGCCTCGGCGTATGTGAATCGCACGATCTGATAGTAGAACGTGTTCTAGTTCGCGGGGGCGGTTGGGCTCGATTGCCCGCAGCTAGCTCTCGGACCCACCCGCGGTGAGCACATCACCCCACACAGACTCCGCACCCGAGTGGCCGATCCGATACACCTGAATCATTGCCCCGATGCCGACGCCCACCACCAGTACGGCGACGATCGCCGACAGCGCGGTTGACGGCTTGTCGCGCCTGGCTCGGAAGTGCACGATCGCCACCAGAATTGCGGCTACCAGCAGAGCCACCGACACGTAGATCATCGTCTCGCCCAGATGCTCGTGTTTTTCCAATATCTCGCTGTCCCCGACCTTGGTCTCAAGCCACTCACCGGCCTCAGCGGCAATCGGCGTCACCACCAGGTTCACCGCCGCGAGAGCAAGTACCAGCCACACCAGGCGCTGCCGGGCCGCGGGCCACAGTGCGCACAGGATCGCTAGGACGGCGGTCAGGGGAGCTAGCACCACGATGAAGTGGACCAGCAGCGGGTGGGCGGGCAGGCCATTCAGCGTGTTCATGGTGGCTGATGCTAGTCGGATTGGACTCGCTTTCGGCTACTTGACGGGGGGATGATGGGACAGATGATCCGGTGGTCGCT
>CAMCWJ010000158.1 GCA_945882475.1 Bifidobacterium breve | reverse complement strand
GGTCTGTCGTACCCACGAGCTGACCAGACCTCCTTCTCCGCCTCTCGGGACGGCTCGTTAAAGGATGTCGATTCCCGCCGAGCGTAGCACCCCCTTCTGCCGGACGGGTGTTCAGTACACTCGCCCCGGTGAGCCTCGTGGACAATCGGGCCCCCATCGCCGCGGCGGTGGATGCCGGCCTGCTGTCGGGCATCGTCACGCTGGTTTGGCATCGCGGGAAAGTGCTGCAAGTCAACGAGATTGGCTACCGCGACATCGAAGCGCAGCTGCCGATGCAGCGCGACACGATCTTCCGGATCGCCTCGATGACCAAGCCGGTGACCGTCGCAGCGGCGATGGCGCTGGTCGAGGAGGGCGCACTCGCGCTCACCGATCCGGTGGCCCGGTGGTTGCCGGAACTGGCCGACATGCGCGTACTGATGGATCCCACCGGTCCGATTGAGGACACCGTCGCGGCGAGCCGCCCGATCACCATCGACGATCTGATGACCCATCGCAGCGGGCTGGCCTACGCGTTCTCGGTGACAGGCCCGATCAGTCGGGCCTACGGTCAGGTCTCGCTGCGCCAGGATCAGGACAGCTGGCTGACCGAGGTCGCCGGTCTGCCACTGGTCCACCAACCCGGCGAGCGGCTCACCTACAGCCAGGCCACCGAGGTGCTGGGCATCGCCCTGTCGCGCATCGAAGGCAAGCCGCTGCACCGGGTGCTCGCGGAGCGGATTCTCGAGCCACTGGGTATGTCCGACACCGGCTTCTTCGTCACGCCGGAAGCGCGCCGGCGGGCCGCCACCATGTACCGCCTCGACGAGAACGCCACCCTGCAGCACGACGCGATGGGCCCGGTGCCGATCACCGAGCCCCGATTCTGCCAGGGCGGGGCGGGCCTGGTCTCCACCGCCGACGACTACCTGCGCTTCATCCGGATGCTGCTGTCCGGCGGCACCCTCGACGGGGTGCGGGTGCTCTCCGCAGAATCGGTGGCGGCGATGCGCACCGACCGGCTGACCGCCGAGCAGAAACAGCAGCCGTTCCTCGGCGCGCCATTCTGGGTGGGCCGCGGTTTCGGCCTGAACCTGTCGTTGGTGACCGATGCGGCCAAGTCGGCAGCGCTGTACGGCCCGGGCGGGCTCGGGACGTTCAGTTGGCCGGGCGCTTACGGCACCTGGTGGCAGGCCGATCCGGCCAACGATCTGATCCTGATCTACCTGATCCAGAACTATCCCGACCTGACCGCGGCGGCTGCGGCGGTCGCCGGCAACACCTCACTGGCGAAATTGCAGTCGGCACAGCCGAAGTTCGTCCGCCGGACCTATCAGAGTTTGGACCTCTAGGTCCTCACGCCTCGGGGTTCGCCCCGCGCACCGCGGCCGCCGCGGCCCGAATCTGCGGAGTCACCAGCATCACCTGGCCGAGCACACCGTTGACAAAACCCGGCGACTCGTCGGTGGACAACTCCTTGGCCAACTCGACGGCCTCATCGACGGCGACCGGCGGGGGCACGTCGTCGGCGTGCAGCAACTCCCACACCGCGACCCGCAGCACCGCGCGGTCGACGGCGGGCAGCCGCTCCAGAGTCCAGCCCTGCAGATGGGAAGTGATCAGTTCGTCGATATGCGCGGCGTGTTCGGTGACACCACGGGCGACGGTCGCGGTGTAGGGGTTCAGCGCCGAGACGTCGTGGTTCGACCCAGCCAGTGACGTGCGTGACTCGACCACGTCGGCCGCGGACAATCCCCGGGCCTCGGCCTCGAAGAGCAGATCGACCGCGCGCTTACGGGCCTGATGGCGGCCCTTATCGGGCTTGCGCTCCGGCATGACTAGGTGTTCACGCGGCCGCAGTGCCGCTGGAAATAAATGCGGCCGCAATGCCGCTAGGCATTAACGCGTCCCCTATGCCGCTAGGCATTAACGCGCCCCAAGTAGCTGCCGTCACGCGAGTCGACCTTCAGCTTGTCGCCAGTGTTGATGAACAGCGGCACCTGGATCTCAGCGCCGGTTTCCAGCGTCGCCGGCTTGGTGCCGGCACTGGACCGGTCGCCCTGCAGGCCGGGTTCGGTGCTGGCGACCAGAAGTTCGACGGTCGTGGGCAATTCAATGTAAAGCGGTGCGCCCTCGTTGAACGCGATCTGCACCGGCATGCTCTCCAGCAGGAAGTTGGCGGCGTCACCGACGAGTGACTCCGGCAGCGAATGCTGTTCGTAGTCCTGGCTGTCCATGAAGACGAAGTCGTTGCCATCGCGGTAGAGATAGGTGGTGTCGCGCCGGTCCACGGTCGCGGTCTCCACCTTGACCCCGGCGTTGTAGGTCTTGTCGACGACCTTGCCGGAGAGCACGTTCTTGAGTTTGGTCCGCACGAAGGCCGGCCCCTTGCCCGGTTTGACGTGCTGGAACTCGATGATGGTCCAGAGCTGGCCATCGATGTTGAGCACGAGGCCGTTCTTGAAGTCGGCAGTGGAAGCCACGGTGGGTCGTTCTCCTTCGTTTTGCGGGGGCCGCCTAGAGGATGGCCAGGTCCTTGGGAAACCGGGTCAAAAGCTCGGGGCCCCGCTCGCCGACGACCAAGGTGTCCTCGATGCGGACACCGCCGCGATCGGGCAGATAGACACCGGGTTCCACGGTCACCACGGAGCCAGCACGCAGTGTACCGGCGGCCGCCGAGCTGATTCCGGGGGCTTCATGGATCTGCAGGCCCACCCCGTGGCCAAGGCCGTGGCCGAAGTGCTCACCGAAGCCGGCGTCGGTGATCACCCGGCGCGCCGCCGCGTCGACGTCGCACAGCGCCGTGCCGGTCTCCAGCGCCTCCCGGCCGGCCTGCTGAGCGACCGAGACCACGTCGTAGACCTCGCGCTGCCAGGCTGACGCGGCGCCGAGAACGAACGTGCGCGTCATGTCGGAGTGGTAACCGCCGACGAGTGCTCCGAAGTCGATCTTGACGAAATCGCCCCGGGCCAGCACCGCGTCGGTCGGCCGGTGGTGCGGCACCGCCGAATTCACCCCCGCCGCCACGATGGTCTCGAATGACGGCCCGTCGGCGCCATGGTCGAGCATCAGCGCCTCCAATTCGCGCGCCACGGCGATCTCAGTGCGCCCGGGTCGCAGTGCGCCACGCTCCACCAGGTCGGCCAGGGCAGCGTCGGCGGCCTCGCACGCCAGACGCAGCAGCGCGACCTCTCCGGCGTCCTTGATCTCGCGCAGCGCCTCCACCGGGCCGGAGGCACGCACCAGCTCGGCGCTCCGGTGCGCCGACAGCTCACCGGACAGGGCATCGAAGCCGTCGACGGTCACGACGTGGCTCTCGAACCCGATTCGGCACGCGCCCCCGACCAGCGCGTGGTTCACCAGGTGGCGTCCGCAGGCCCGTTCGATGGTCACGTCGAGGTCGGGTGCCTGCCGCGCGGCCTGGGTCCGGTACCGGGAGTCGGTGGCCAACACGGCGGGAGAATCGCCGGCGAACACCAGCAGCGCGGCATTCGACCCGGTGAATCCGGACAGATAGCGAACATTGACCAGATCGCTGACCAGCAGCGCATCGAGATCGGATGAGGCCAGCCAAGCGGCCAGCCGGTGCCGACGTTGGGAATGTGTCACGATTCGTGACGGTACTCGCTACGCTCAGTGCCCATGACGACGTGGTTGCCGCGCGGGCTTGTGTTCGCAGCCGGGATGGTCCTGCTCCGGTTGCTTCAAGGGACCCTGATCAACTCCAACCCCACCCAGTCGGGATTGATCAGCCTGGGCCTGGTGGTGCTCTTCGGCGTGGCCGCCCTGATCTGGGGATGGTTCGACGGGAGCGCCGACGCCAGGGCCAACCCCGACCCCGACCGCCGACGCGATCTCGCCATGCGGTGGCTGCTGGCCGGATTGCTCGCCGGCGTGCTCAGCGGCGTGGTGGTCTGGATCCTCTCCCGGATGACGCGCAACCTCTACGCCGAGGGCCTGGTGAGTGAGGTGACGACGTTCGCCGCCTTCACCGCGCTGCTGGTGTTCCTGCCGGCGATGCTCGCGGTGGCGCTGGGGCGCTGGCTGGTGGATCGCAGCCGGCCGGATGAGCCGCGGCGCCGGGTCACCGACGGTGTCGAGTCCGACGTCTTCGACGCGGTGCACGACGACCCGCCGACCGGACCGGTCATCCCGGTCGCGTCGGCTGCGGCTGTCGGCGCCGTTGTGGACTATCCCGAGGAGTACCACTCCCCGGTCGCGCTCGCCGAGCGCGAGGAGTACGAACTTCAGACCGAGCAGATCGTCGACCAGATCGAGGACGAGACCTACCAGATCGAAACCGAGATCGACCGCATCCAGACCACCGACCCCGACGCCAAGTACTAGACGCAAGCACTAGACGCCGTGGCGTGGCCGGACTAGACGCCGCTGGTGGCCAAGTACCGCAGCGCCAGCAGGTATCCCTGCACACCGAGTCCGACGATCACGCCCGTCGCGATCGCGCTCAGGTACGAGTGGTGCCGGAAGTCTTCGCGCGCATGCACATTGGAGATGTGCACCTCGATCAACGGGGCCCGCAACTCCGAGCAGGCGTCGCGCAGCGCGATAGACGTGTGCGTCAGCGCGCCGGCGTTGAGAATCACCGGATCACCGGAATCGGCGGCCGCGTGTACCCAATCGAGCAACTCCGCCTCGCTGTCGCTCTGGCGGACCACGGCAACCAGCCCCAACTCGACGGCCTGCGCCTCAATCATGGCGACCAGGTCCGCGTAGTCGGTGGTGCCGTAGACCTCTGGCTCGCGCCGGCCGAGGCGGCCCAGGTTGGGGCCGTTGAGCACCTGCACCGTTGTCACTGAGTCGTCTCCCTGTCGGCAAGTTCGGCGTACGCGGCGGCCAGCAGTGCCGGGTCCGGCCCCTCCAGTCGGCCGGGTTTGGCCACTCCGTCGAGAATCACGAAGCGCAGAATGCCCGCTCGGCTCTTCTTGTCCCCCGCCATGTACTGCATCAGGTGCGGCAGCGCATCGGCGTCGTAGCTCACCGGAAGCCCCAGCGCGGTCAGCACGTCGCGATGCCGCGCCACGGTCGCGTCATCGAGGCGGCCGGCCAGGCGGGCCAGTTCGGCGGCGAACACCAGGCCCACCGACACTGCGGCGCCGTGGCGCCACCGGTAGCGCTCCCGCCGCTCGATGGCATGTGCCAAGGTGTGGCCGTAGTTGAGGATCTCCCGCAGCGAGGACTCCTTCTCGTCGGCGGCCACCACCGTCGCCTTGACCGCGATCGCGCGGCGGATCAACTCCGGAAGCACCGCGCCGGCCGGGTCGACGGCCGCCTCCGGGTCGGCCTCAATCAGGTCCAGGATCACCGGATCGGCGATGAAGCCGGCCTTGACCACCTCGGCCATACCCGCCACCAGTTCGTTGCGCGGCAGGGTCTCCAACATCGCCAGATCCACCAGAACCGCAGCAGGCTGATGGAACGCCCCGACCAGGTTCTTGCCGGCGTCGGTGTTGATGCCTGTCTTGCCACCGATTGCAGCATCGACCATCCCCAGCAGGGTGGTCGGGACGTGCACGATGTCAACACCGCGCAACCAGGTCGCCGCCACGAATCCCGCGACGTCGGTCGCGGCCCCGCCGCCGAGACTGACGATGGCGTCCTGGCGGCCGATTCCGATACGGCCCAACACCTCCCAGAGGAACCCGACCACCGCCAGATCTTTCCCCGCCTCAGCGTCGGGAAGTTCGATCCGATGGGCATCAATCCCTTTGTCCGCCAGGTGATTACGGATTGCCTCGGCGGTTTGGGTCAGTACCGGCTGGTGCAGAATCGCGACCCGGTGTCGCGAGCCCAGCACCTCGCCGAGTTCACCGAGCAGTCCGGTGCCGATGATGACCGGATAGGGCGGGTCGACGGCGACCTCGATGGTCACCGGGGCAGATCCTGTGGTGGCGCCGCTCATCCGCGGGCCTGCCGTTGCGCCAGTGTGGCGGGGGTGACGGTGCCGGTGGGGGTGGCCGAAGGTACCGAAGCAGGGATGCCCGACGAGGAGCGTCGCAGCGCGGGCCTGCGCCGCCGAGGCGGCTCCGGGTTCTCAAGGCGCCCAACGATGTAGCGGACGACGGCACCGGGGTTGCGCCTGTTGGTGTTGACCTTGATGGTGGCGACGCGCCGATACAGCGGGGTCCGGTCGGTCACCAGTTCGTGGTACTTCTCCTCCCGGTCGGGTCCGGCCAGCAGCGGACGGACCGCTCCGCCGCTGGTGCGGCGAAGACCCTCGGCCGCACCGATCTCCAGGTAGACGACGGTCTGGCCGGCCAGCGCGTCGCGCACGCCGGGGGTGGTTACCGCCCCGCCGCCGAGCGAGAGGATGCCGTCGTGGGTCGCTACCGCCTCGGCGATCACCTGCTCCTCGATGCGGCGGAATTCTGCCTCACCATCGCCGGCGAAGATCTCGGCGATGCTGCGGCCGGTCCGCGCTTCGATGGCGGCGTCGGTGTCTATCAGTTCACAGTCCATCGCCTTCGCGAGTCGGCGCCCGATCGTCGATTTTCCCGAGCCGGGCAGCCCGATCAGCACGGCTTTCGGCGCCATGCGCTACCCCGACAGCCGTACCGAGGCGCCGAAGGCCTCCCGTTGCGCGATCGACGACAGGTAGCCCTCGACGTTACGGCGGGTCTCGGCCAGCGAGTCGCCGCCGAACTTGCGCAGCGCGGCCCGCGCCAGCACCAGTGCCACCATGGTCTCGACCACTACACCGGCGGCCGGGACTGCGCAGACATCCGAGCGCTGATGAATGGCTGAGGCCTGCTCGCCGGTGGCTAGGTCAACGGTGGCCAGCGCGCGCGGCACCGTCGAGATCGGCTTCATCGCGGCGCGGACCCGCAGCGGCTGGCCGTTGGTCATGCCGCCTTCGAGGCCGCCGGCCCGATTGGTCGAGCGGATGACCCCGTCGGGGCCGGGGTACATCTCGTCGTGAGCCCCACTGCCGCGCCGTCGGGCGGTCTCGAACCCGTCACCGATCTCGACACCCTTGATGGCCTGGATGCCCATCACCGCCGCAGCGAGTTGGCTGTCGAGC
>CAMCWJ010000157.1 GCA_945882475.1 Bifidobacterium breve | reverse complement strand
ACGGTGTGTACAGCGAGAGCGAAGGTGCCGAACCGGCGCGCCGGGTCGTCATACTCAAAGAGTCCGGCACCTCGGGGCCAACGGCAGCGGCCTGAAGTTACATCCGTGTAGTTCGACGGCGGGGGGATGTTTCACGTGAAACATGCGGTCGCCCCGCCGCCACCCGCAGCAGCGGAGCAGGTGTTCGGCGACAGGATTGACCTGGCCTGCTGCTACGTCGACCTGCTCGCCGGACCAGGAGTGGAGTGGGGCCTGATCGGCCCGCGGGAAGTCGAACGGCTCTGGGACCGGCACATATTGAACAGCGCGGTGGTTGGCGAACTCATTGATGCGGAGGCGCGGGTGGTGGACATCGGGAGCGGCGCCGGCCTACCCGGCCTGCCGTTGGCGATTGCCCGAGCCGACATGCGGGTGGCCCTGGTAGAGCCCATGAGTCGGCGGACGGAATTCCTCGCGGCGGCAGTAGCGGCCCTGGGCATCCCGGTCGAGGTGGTACGCGGGCGGGCCGAGGAGGCCGTGGTGCGGGCGTCTCTCGGTGGCGCTGATGTCGTGGTGTCCCGGGCCGTCGCGAGCCTGGACAAGTTGGCCCGGTGGAGCCTGCCACTGCTGCATCCCGGCGGGCGGATGCTGGCGATTAAGGGCGACCGGGCGACCGAGGAGCTGTCTGCGGGCCGGCGGAGCATGGCCGCACTGGGCGCGGTTGACGCCCGGGTGGTGAGATGTGGAGAGAGCCACGTGAGCCCGCCCACGACCGTCGTCGTGGCGGTCCGGTGGGAGCGATCAACGCGCCGGGGGCGCGCGCCGGAAAGGAGAACGCCATGACCGGCCCACCCGCGGAAGGCGACCAACCCGCCGACGTTTCACGTGAAACATGGGTTCCGACGGACGATATGGACACCCCGATTGCGGCCGCGGCCGAACGCGCGATGCGGGTCCTGCACACCGCGGCGGGGCAACTGCCCAGACCCGCCCGCCGCCGCATCCTTACCGTGGCCAACCAGAAGGGCGGCGTGGGGAAGACGACCTCGGCGGTCAACCTGGCGGCCGCACTCGCGGTGCAGGGCCTCAAGACGTTGGTTATCGACCTGGATCCGCAGGGCAACGCCAGCACGGCACTGGGCATCACCGACCGGCACTCGGGCACCCCGTCGTCCTATGAGGTCCTGCTGGGGGAGATCGGGTTGGACGCCGCGATCCGCCAGAGCCCGCACAGCGAGAAGCTGTTCTGCGTGCCGGCCACCATCGATCTGGCCGGTGCGGAGATCGAACTGGTCAGCATGGTGGCGCGGGAGAACCGCTTGCGCAATGCTCTCGCCGCGTTGGATCAATCCGACTTCGATTTCGTGTTCATCGATTGCCCGCCGTCTCTGGGCCTGCTGACGCTCAATGCCCTGGTGGCCGCGCCCGAGGTTCTGATCCCGATTCAGTGCGAGTATTACGCCCTGGAGGGTGTATCGCAGTTGATGAAAAACATCGACATGGTCAAGGCCCACCTGAACCGCGACCTGACGGTGAGCACGGTCCTGCTCACCATGCACGATGGACGTACCAAGCTGGCTGATCAGGTCGCGGTCGAGGTTCGGCGGTACTTTGGCGACCGGGTCCTCCAGACCGTCATACCGCGTAGCGTCAAAGTGTCGGAAGCGCCCGGCTACGCTATGACGATCATCGATTACGATCCCGGTTCGCGTGGCGCCATGAGTTACCTCGACGCCGGACGCGAACTCGCAACACGGCCGCAGCCGGCCGGACTGGAGGCATAGCCAATGGCGCAGCCATCGCGGCGTAAGGGCGGCCTCGGCCGCGGCCTGGCATCACTGATACCCACCGGACCGGCGGATGGCGGGCATCGGCTGGGGGAGGCGGCCGCAGATGTCGTCATCGGTGGTGGGGCAGTGGCCGCGGCGGACGTCGGTGCGGTCTACCGGGAGCTCGATCCCGCGTCGATCGAACCCAATCCACGGCAGCCGCGCACGTTCTTCGATGAGGAAGCGCTTTCGGAACTGGTCCACTCCATCAACGCATTCGGCGTGATGCAGCCAATCGTCGTACGCGACGTCGGCGAGCCGGGGGAGCCGCGCTATCAGTTGGTGATGGGCGAGCGCCGCTGGCGGGCAGCACGCCAGGCCGGCTTGCAGACCATCCCGGCGATCGTGCGGGAGACCGACGACGACAACCTGCTGCGTGACGCGCTGCTGGAGAACATCCACCGAGCGCAACTGAATCCCCTCGAAGAAGCGGCCGCCTACCAGCAACTACTCGATGAGTTCGCGGTGACCCACGATGAATTGGCGACCCGTATCGGCCGATCGCGGCCTGTCATCTCGAATATGATCCGCCTGCTGCGGCTGCCGATCGCCGTCCAGCGCCGGGTCGCGGCGGGCGTGCTCTCGGCCGGCCATGCCCGCGCCCTGCTGGCGTTGGAAGCCGGTCCGGAGGCGCAGGAGGAACTGGCCGCCAGGATCGTCGCCGAAGGCTTGTCGGTCCGTGGCACCGAGGAGGCCGTCACCCTGGCCAACCGCGGCGGCACCAAGCCGCCTCCGACTCCGCGGCGCAAGCCGATTCGGATGCCCGGTCTCCAGGATGTTGCCGAGCGGCTGTCCGGAACCTACGACACCAGGGTCACGGTCAGCCTGGGCAAGCGCAAGGGCAAGATCGTGGTCGAGTTCGGGTCGGTTGAGGACCTGCAGCGCATTGTCGGGTTGATGGACCCCTCGGTGGGCCAATAATGTCGGCCGTTTGATACCAGGCAGTTACGTCACTGTGACAATTTGGTGCAGGAACGCGGGCGTCCAGCAGTCTAGCGGTCCCAATCATCAAGCCGGACAACGGATTTCGGCTCAAGACCCAGTTCGGGGAGGGTAGTGGCTCTCAGTATCAGGCCGCTGCGACTCGACGCCTTCGAGCAACTGCCTAAACACGCGCGCCAATGCGTGTTCTGGGAGGTTGACCCGCAGACCCTCGACAGTGGCGATCATCTGCGTGACCCGGAGTTCGAAAAAGAGGCATGGCTGTCGATGGTCAGGCTGGAGTGGGGGTCGTGCGGTCAGATCGCGACCGACTCACCACAGGACGATGACGCCGCCGACGGAACCTGTCGGGGGTACGTCCTCTACGCCCCGCCGGGTGCGGTGCCGCGTGCCCAGCGTTTCCCGTCCGGCCCGGTCAGCGCCGACGCGGTCTTGCTGACCTCGATGAGCCCGCAGTCCGGCGATGCTGGGCCGCATGGACCCGATCCGGCCATCGAGGGTCTGCCCAACATGCTGATCGGGCATGTCGTCGAAGAACTCGTCCGCCGTGGGGTACGCGCCCTTGAAGCGTTCGGTCGCACGCGCGCGGCCGCGCAACTCGTCGGCGGTGAGGTTGATCCGCAACTGCGACCGGTGATCGCCGCCCTGGGCGACTGCTCATTCGACCGCTGCATGATTGATGCCGACTTCCTGGTGGCCGCCGGTTTCACGATCGTCACCCCGCACCGGTACTTCCCGCGACTCCGCCTCGAACTGGGCAAGGGTCTGGGCTGGAAGGCCGAGGTTGAGGCTGCGCTGGAACGGCTGTTGGAAGGTGCCCAGCTGCAGCAACCCGTGGGCAGTGGCGCTAAGACGGGTGGTTAGACCGCTGGCCGGCCCTGTTCGACCGACTGTTCATGGGCGAGCAACTCAGCGAAGGTGAGCGTTCCGGTCGGGCGGTCGTTCTTGCCGAGTAGGTACAGCCGTTTCACCGCAGCGAGGATTCCTTCGGCGACGCCGTCGCGGCACTCCCGCATGGCCAGCATGCCGCGGTCCCGCGGGTTGGTGATGTAGCCGACGTCGACCTGCACCGTGGGCATCCGGGTCAGCCGTAGCAGGTCCCAGGTGCGGCCGTGTGTCCGGCAATCCAGTAATCCGGTGCGCGCCACCACTTCTCGCTGGATGAAATCGGCGAGGCTGCGGCCGATGGTCGACACCGATCCGTGCGAGCTGCCGAAGTAGAACGAGGCCATACCACTCGCCGAGGGGCTGGTGTGGCGTTCGAAGCGCAGGCTGATCATCAGGTCGGCGCCAACGGTGTTGGCGGTCGCCGCGCGCTCGGCGTTGGCCGGACTCCGGTTGACCGGCCGGGACAGGAACGTCTCCATGCCGATTGCCGTCATCCGTCCTTCCAGACGGCTGGCCAGATCCCACAGGATGTCGGCCTCGCTGATCGGGCCTTCGGGGCCTTGCACGATCAAGCCGTGATCGGTGCCGCCTCGACCCGGGTCGATGATGATCCGCTTGCCCGACAAGCGCGGCCCGGATCGCCGCACGTGCTCCTCCTCGCGGATGGCGTGGAGCGATCCGCCGGTGACGCGGGATCCCAGAAAGTACAAGGAGCGCAACGTTTCCGGGCCGCAGATACCGTCCGGGGCGAGGCCGTACTCGCGTTGATAGGACATTAGCCCGTTGTGCGTCTGCAGCCCGAAGTAGCCGTCGACCAGCGCGGTGTAGAACCCGAGATCCTGCAGCCGGGACTGCAGCGTCGCGACGTCATCGCCGTACATCGGGGCGCCGAACTGGTGGGACAACGTGCGCGCGCCGAGCCGGTAGGACGCCTCCTTCAAGGCCCGGTAGGTGGCCTCCCCGACGACCCCGTCGACAAGTAGACCGCGCCGTTGTTGAAACGCGCGCACCGCGCGATCCATGTCCTCGCCGAACACCTCAAGCGCCACGTGACGCCCGGTGGTCAGATCTTCGTCGGGGTTCTCCAACAGCCCGAGGGCGGCCAGCGCAGCCCGGATCTCCACCACGGCGCTGCCGCGGTCGCCGTGACGCACCGCATCAGCCGGCCCGGACCCGGGCCAAAAGGCGGCATCGCCGGCACCGTTGCGGGGAGTCGACATAGCAAGCATTGTCGCAGAACCGGTGAGTTGATTGCCAAAAAGGTGAGACGGATCCCTGGTCACGAATCGGTCTCTGTACCGCCGCCTGGTGGGCTCAGAGGTCCTCGGCGATCTCGCGGAGCAGAGCCACCTTGCTCTTGGCCCCGACGATGCGCCGCACCGGTTGCCCGGCCTTGAACAGGATCAAGGTGGGAATGGAGGTGACCTGGTAGTCCCGAGCGGTGGCCGGATTGGCGTCGACGTCGATCTTGGCGACCGTCAGCGTGCCCACCTTCTCCGCGGCGATCTCTTCAAGCACCGGCGCCACCATCCGGCACGGTCCGCACCAGGTGGCCCAGAAGTCCACCAGGACCGGGGTTGCGCTGGACAGCACGTCGTCGGCGAAGGATGCGTCGCTGACCGCAACAGTCGATCCGGATTCACTCACGATTTCGCTCCTATCAGTTCGGTCTCATGGGCTTCGGCGAGCCACCGCTCGGCGTCAATCGCTGCTGCGCAACCGCTGCCCGCAGCGGTGATGGCCTGCCGGTAGGTGCGGTCTACGAGGTCGCCTGCGGCGAAAACCCCGGTTAGCGAGGTTTCGGTGCTCGACCCGCGTACCAGCACGTATCCCTCCCCGTCGACCTCGACGGCGTCGCGCACCAGCGCCGAGCGCGGATCGTGGCCGATGGCGACGAACACCCCGGTGACACCCAGCGTTGACTGCTCGCCGGTAAGCACATTGCGCACCCGAAGCCCCGTCACGCTGGTGTCCCCTTCGACGGCCTCGACGGCGGTGTCGGTGAGGAAGGTGATCTTGTCGTTTGCCCGGGCGCGGTCCAGCATGATCCGGGAGGCGCGGAACTCCCCGCGCCGGTGCACCAGTGTGACGGTGCGGGCGAAGCGGGTCAGGAATGTTGCCTCCTCCATGGCCGAGTCGCCGCCGCCGATCACCGCGATGTCCTGTCCCTTGAAGAAGAAGCCGTCGCAGGTTGCGCAGGAACTCACGCCTCGGCCGAGCAGTTCCTGCTCGCCGGGAACACCGAGGTAACGCGATGCCGCACCCATGGCCAGGATGACCGCTCTGGCCCGGTGTGTCTCGCCGCCGGCCGTCACGACCTCTTTGACCTGACCGGCAAGGGAAACCGATTCAACGTCCTCAATCTGCAGGTCGGCCCCGAACCGCAGCGCTTGTTCGCGCATCTGCTCCATCAGGTCCGGGCCCATGATGCCTTCGCGGAAGCCGGGATAGTTCTCCACCTCGGTGGTGGTCATCAGCGCCCCGCCGAAGGAGCTGCCCTCGAAGACCAGCGGCTTCAACTGCGCCCGCGCGGCGTAAATGGCTGCGGTGTACCCGGCCGGACCGGATCCGATGATGATGACGTCGTGCACGGTGGGGGACATGCCAGCCTTTCTGTGCGAACCGCGGTGGGGCGCTGCGGTGGCGCCCACTTTCCGCAACCACCGTCCAACACCCTCACCGTCAAACAACAGGGTAGGCGGTAGTTGTTCCCCGAGGGTCGTCGACGCCCGCAAGACGCCAACGCCGCCGGTGCATCTCAGCCGGTGACGCGCGAGCCCAGCAGGCTGGCCAGCCGCGACCGGCCCCGAGCGCACCGGCTCTTCACCGTTCCCTCGGCAACATTGAGCAGCCGGGCCGTATCGGCCACCGAGTAACCGGCCATGTCGACGGCGACCACCGCGGCTCGTTGTTCGGCCGGGAGCCGCATCAACGCCTGCCGGACCATCAGTGCCGTATCGACAAGTCCGGTGCGGTCTGCCACGGTCGCACTGTCGTCGGAGAGAATCACGTTGGTGTACAGCGGGTTTCGCCGCGACCGGTCCAGGCAGGCATTGACGACGATGCGGTGCAACCAGCTGCCGACAGCCGAGTCGTGCCGAAACGACGGAGCAGCGCGATGCGCCGAGAGCATCGCGTCCTGCAGCGCGTCGTCGGCATCCTCCGGGCTGGGGCTCCGGCCCCGCGCCAGTCTGTACAGCCGCCCATGATGGCGGCGGAACAATTCCGAGAACGCCTGCCGGTCTCCGGCGACGTGGGCGATGAGAAGTTCGGCGTCGCTCCGGTCGCCATTGCCCACCGCCGCGACGTTAGCCAGTACGGCGACGGCCGGCACTTCACCCCCGGAACCGGCACTTCACGCGCCCGCGCCGCTTGTTCAGGAGGCGGCGCGGATGCTGATCTCGGAGATGTCCGTGCGACTCTCGCCGTCGGTCTGGCCCAGCGTCGAAATCCACACCAGAAGGTTCGAGGTGGCCT